>NZ_KV810303.1:62876-80021 GCF_001812735.1 Neisseria sp. HMSC069H12 | reverse complement strand
AGAATCAGTGGATATTTGAAACAAAAACAGCCAAAAATCTTTGTTTAGATTTCGGCTGTCTGGAGAAGGACTCTTTTGCAAAGGTCTCCGTCTGAACATTCAGACGGCCTTTAAGCATTTCCACAAAAGAAAACGGCATATCCGTAAAGATATGCCGTCAATGGGAGCAGGGACTGCTATATTTGGCAGTGGTTTGTGTTTTAGTCCTCTTGCGCCGCTGTTTGCAGGTAGTTTGGCAAACCAACTTTGCCAATCAATTCCTGCTGAGTTTCAAGCCAGTCGATATGTTCTTCGTTGATGTCTTTTTGTTTTTCCAACAAATCACGGCTGACGTAGTCTTGTTGCTCTTCTGCAAGAGCGATGGCTGCAACCAGAGCATCATGTTTTTCATACTCTTTTTTCAGATCGCAGGCAATGATCTCTTCGGTAGATTCACCGATCAACAGTTTACCCAACTCTTGCAGATTAGGCAGGCCTTCCAAGAACAAAATACGCTCGATCAAATCGTCTGCGGATTTCATTTCGCGGATGGATTGTTTGAAGAAGTGTTCGCCCAATTCTTCAAAGCCCCAGTTTTTCAGAATGCGGGCATGCAGGAAGTATTGGTTGATGGTAACCAAAAGCAAGCCCAAGTTTTTATTCAATTCGCGGATAACTAAGCGATCACCTTTCATTTTCAGCTCCTTATACGTTATACGCTAGATTACAGTTGGCTTTGGTAGTAGTTGCCTTCGCCGACCAATTCGATCAGACGCAGTTGTTGTTCCAACCAGTGAGCGTGATCTTCTTCAGTGTCTTTCAACTGGGCAATCATCAAATCACGGGTAACGTAGTCTTGTGCTTCTTCGCACAGTTTGATGCCTTTTTTCAACGCATCGCGTACTTCGTATTCAGTGTTCAAGTCTGCTTTCAGGCAGGAAATTACGTCGGTACCGATGTTCAGTTCGGCACGGGTCATTTTAGGAGTACCGCCCAACATCAGGATACGACGGATGAAGTCTTCAGCGTGAGTGGTTTCTTCTTCCATCTCGTGGTTCAAACGTTCGAACAGTTTGGTGTAACCCCATTCAGAGTACATGCGAGAGTGGATAAAATATTGGTCGCGAGCAGCCAACTCACCAGACAATAATTCGTTCATGTAATCAATAACTGCTTGGTTGCCTTGCATAATTCTTTCTCTTTCTTTTAAAAGTTGACGATCACGAAATGAAGATTCGTGTGTTGTTATGGAATGAGGTAATTGTATGCATAAGTAGCACTTTTGACAAATTTTCTATTTAAAATACAAACAATTATCAAAAAATTTAACCCGCCCCAAAGGCCATCTAAAAAATTAACCCACTGTTTTTAATAACAATTTTTTGACATTGGTATTAAGAATCCATTGCATCATTCAAAAACATTTACATTCGTTAACCATAAATAAAAGCAAATAATCCAACAAAATCAATCAAATTTAATTATGAATTATTCTCAACTGCTTTTGCCTCATTTTTTTGAATCTTCTACTCCGTCAACACTTAGGAATCGTGCTATAATTGCCAGTTATCTTTTTTTAAGCACCTAGCTGAAACACATAAATTATCATGAAACAAATCCGCAATATTGCCATCATCGCCCACGTCGACCATGGCAAAACCACATTAGTTGACCAATTGCTGCGTCAGTCCGGTACATTCCGTTCCAACCAGCAAGTAGAAGAGCGCGTAATGGACAGCAACGATCTTGAAAAAGAGCGCGGCATTACCATTCTCGCTAAAAATACCGCCATCGAATACGAAGGCTACCACATCAACATCGTAGATACCCCGGGACACGCCGATTTTGGTGGCGAAGTGGAACGTGTATTGGGCATGGTTGACTGCGTCGTACTGTTGGTTGACGCACAAGAAGGCCCTATGCCGCAAACCCGTTTCGTGACCAAAAAAGCCTTGGCTTTGGGTCTGAAACCTATCGTTGTCATCAACAAAATCGACAAACCGTCTGCCCGTCCAAGCTGGGTTATCGACCAAACATTCGAATTGTTTGACAACTTGGGCGCAACCGACGAACAATTGGACTTCCCTATCGTCTATGCTTCCGGCCTGTCCGGCTTTGCCAAATTGGATGAAAACGACGAAAGCAGTGACATGCGTCCTCTGTTCGAGACCATTTTGAAACACACGCCTCCTCCAAGCGGTAACGCAGACGCAACGCTGCAACTTCAAATTTCCCAACTGGACTACGACAACTACACCGGCCGCCTCGGTATCGGCCGCATCCTGAACGGCCGCATCAAACCCGGTCAAGTCGTTGCCGTCATGAATCATGAAGAACAAGTTGCCCAGGGCCGTATCAACCAGCTTTTGGGTTTCCAAGGTTTGGAACGCGTACCTTTGGAAGAAGCTGAAGCCGGCGACATCGTGATTATTTCCGGTATCGAAGACATCGGTATCGGCGTAACCATTACCGACAAAGACAACCCTAAAGGCTTGCCTATGTTGAGCGTGGACGAGCCGACCCTGACCATGGACTTTATGGTCAACACTTCTCCTTTGGCCGGTACGGAAGGCAAATTCGTGACTTCCCGCCAAATCCGCGACCGCCTGCAAAAAGAATTGCTGACCAACGTTGCCCTGCGTGTTGAAGATACTGCCGACGCTGATGTATTCCGTGTTTCCGGCCGTGGCGAATTGCACCTAACCATTTTGTTGGAAAACATGCGCCGCGAAGGCTTTGAATTGGCAGTCGGCAAACCGCGCGTGGTATTCCGTGAAATCAATGGTCAAAAATGCGAGCCTTACGAAAATCTGACCGTGGACGTACCGGATGAAAACCAAGGTGCCGTTATGGAAGAGCTTGGCCGTCGCCGTGGCGAACTGACCAATATGGAAAGCGACGGCAATGGTCGTACCCGCCTGGAGTACCACATTCCAGCACGAGGCCTGATCGGTTTCCAAGGCGAATTCCTGACTTTAACCCGCGGTACCGGTTTGATGAGCCACGTATTCGACGACTACGCGCCGGTTAAACCTGATATGCCCGGCCGCCACAACGGCGTACTGGTTTCTCAGGAGCAAGGTGAAGCCGTTGCTTACGCCCTGTGGAACTTGGAAGACCGAGGCCGTATGTTCGTTTCTCCAAACGACAAAGTCTACGAAGGCATGATTATCGGTATTCACAGCCGTGACAACGACTTGGTGGTAAACCCTCTGAAAGGTAAAAAACTGACCAACGTCCGTGCCAGCGGTACAGATGAAGCCGTGCGCCTGACTACACCGATCAAATTGACTTTGGAAGGCGCAGTTGAGTTCATCGACGATGACGAACTGGTTGAAATTACACCACAATCCATCCGCCTGCGTAAACGCTACCTGAGCGAATTGGAACGTCGCCGTCATTTCAAAAAACTGGACTAATTCTGTTTGATTGATACGTTTTAAAATTAAGGCCGTCTGAAAAGTGTTTTAGAAATCTTAGATTTCATTTTTACACTTTCAGACGGCCTTTTATCATCTGTTCAAATAAAGTAAATCAGCATTTCTTCCGCTTGTACCGCCGGTTCATCAGCGCGATCATTCTTACGATATTGCCCCGGCGATATCCCATATTGCTTTTTAAATGCCTTGCCAAAATGCGTTTCCGATTGAAAACCCACCGAGAGTGCAACCGATAAAACCGAATCCGCCGTCTGTTTCAACAAAAATGCCCCCTGCTGCAAGCGGATACTGTTAACAAAGGCATGTGGACTTGTTCCCGTCTGCTGCTTAAATACCCGCATTAACTGGGCGCGAGATAAGTTGGCAATCGCAGTCATTTTCTCGATATTCCATTCCTCTTCCGGCTTATCCACTACTGCCTGAAGTAGATTCCGCAGGCGTTTGTCCTGCCAACCATTCAGCAAACCGCTTAATTGCGCTTCCCCATTTTTCTCCAGGCTAGCTCGAAGTAGAAATACCAACAATACCGAAGCTAATGCGTTCACAACCGCTACCGAGCCAGACAAAGCCTGACCGCTCTCATACTGCAACAATGCCACCAAATACTGCAAAGAAGGATGGTTGATATTCAGTAAAACCGTATCAGGCAGCCCTGCCATAATATCCGCCTGCGCTTCATATTCAAATCGCGCGCAGAAAAGATGCAAAGCCGCATCGCCTCCTGCATGACTCTGCTTGACTTTAAATGCGCCTCTTTCACTCGTCAGCACGCTGACACCGAGATTTTCACAACTGCTATCACTGCTCAAAGTGTGCCCTACGCTGCGCGGGAAAAAAATGATATCCCCCGCACTCAGCAGCCTTGCCTCTTGCTCCCCATCAATTCGGATATAACCCGAACCGGCAGTTACGATATGCACCAAACCATGCGCACGCTTTGGTTCATGCCGCACATACCACTCCCCCTGAAACAGACATTGAACATCCACGCTGCCTTTTACCTGCGCCAATTCGACCAGCCTATCCACAATATCCATAGTGTTTTTTACCAATAAATGAGATGTTTTGACGAATTAAATCTTACAATTATTGCAATAATACACACACCAAACACAAACGGATAGGATTTTTTATCTTATCCACTCACATTAAGAAAGGACATATCATGTTTAAAGACTGGCCTGAACATACCGCCTTGGTAAAAAAATCATTCGGTGAACTGGGTAAAAATCATCCTAAAATGCTGCAAGCCTACGGCGCACTGGATCAAGCAGCCGCTGCCGAAGCATTGGATGCCAAAACACGCGAACTGATCGCCATTGCCGTTGCCATTACCACACGTTGCGAAAGCTGTATCAGCGTGCATGCAGCAGCCGCAGCCAAAGCAGGTGCAACCGAAAGCGAAATCGCCGGCGCATTGGCCACTGCTATCGCTCTGAATGCAGGTGCCGCTTATACATACGCTTTGCGCGCTTTGGAAGCAGTAGAAACCCAACGCTAATCGGTTTGTAAAATCAGGCAGTCTGAAAGCCTACTCCCCTTTCAGACGGCCTGATGGAATGCTAAACTGATAAAGTTATCATATTGTTTTCTGTCTAATAGGAGATTGAACCATGAAGAAACTGCTGACCGCCGTACTTTTTGCCGCCGCTATTGCCACTCCTTTGGCCGCTTCCGCAGCCTCTATGCCTAAGGTTGAAAAAAGCGCGGCACAACCTGCAAAAGCAAAAGGCGTTTGGATTGATGTCCGCTCTGCCGAAGAATTCAAAGAAGGCCATTTGCAAGGTGCACTCAATATTCCGCATGACCAAATCGTTGACCGCATCAAATCCGTCAGCCCGGATAAAAACGCACCGGTAAACCTCTACTGCCGCAGCGGCCGCCGTGCAGAAGCCGCGCTGACCGAGCTGAAAAAAGCCGGCTACACCAACGTAACCAACCATGGCGGTTATGAAGACTTGGTGAAAAAAGGGTTAAAATAAACCTAGTTGATTTTAAAAAGGCCGTCTGAAACTTTTCAGACGGCCTTTATTGCCATTACAGACAGCAACTTCCAAATCTCAAACGTTTGCTGAGACCTGTTTCGTGAATTAATTGTTTGATAACCAAAATATTGGTGTTATCGGCCATCGCCCGAATACTGTGCGCCTCCATCGGCTCAAGACGAATAACTTGTAAACCTTCAGTCTGCAAAACTTCGTCCACCGTTTTGATTTCGGCTTTACCGTTTAAAACCAAAAGCAAAATAATCGCATCCGCCTCATATGCCGGAATTTCATTATCCTTCTGCAGTGAAAGCTGAACAATCTCCTGATTGCCGTCTGAAGCAATCACGTCGCCCAATAAAGCTTTGGGGTCTAACTCATAATGTTTCATTATTATCCTTTACGCCCAAACGTTGCCGATTCGTGGACAATCGCTTAAGCAAACCAGTACAATACCGCCCATCTTACCGATAGACACAATATTGTCACATGAACATATTAATCTCAAACGACGATGGTTATCTTGCGCCCGGTTTGGCAGTTTTGGCAAGAGTGTGCGCAGAATTTGCTAATGTCAGGGTGGTTGCGCCCGAACGCGATCGAAGCGGTGTCAGCAATTCCCTAACTTTAGACCGTCCTTTACAACTGAAACAGGCGGAAAACGGGTTTTACTATGTGAATGGTACCCCGACCGACTGCATTCATGTCGGCCAGCATTCCCTCGCTGATTTCAAACCCGACTTAGTCTTGTCCGGCATTAACAACGGTGCGAACATGGGCGACGATACGCTTTATTCCGGTACGGTTGCCGCCGCGACGGAAGCCTACCTGATGGGCATTCCTGCCATTGCTTTCTCACTTGCCGATTCCAGCGGCCGTTATTGGGAAACCGCGGAAAAAGCCGCTTGGATACTGCTTTCCTACTTTCTCAAACGCCCTATTTCCGAACCCATCTTATGGAATATCAATATCCCTGCCGTCGCGCCTGAAGATATCCAAGGCATAAAAATTACACGGCTCGGCCGTCGTCATCATGAACAAAGCATTGTTCCCATGTATAATCCACGTGGCGAACAAATTTATTGGATTGGGCCGGTCGGCGATGTTTCCGACAGCGAAGAAGGTACCGACTTTGGCGAATGCGCGTCCGGCTTCATCACGATTACCCCCCTGCAAGTCGATTTGACTGCCTACGGACAAATGGAGCAAACCACTTCCTTTTGGTCAGAAATCCCTGCGCCTTAACAGTCCCTAACAGCCGAACACTTGAGAAACAAGCATATTTTTATTATGATATGCTCCGACGAGAACAATTACCCGAATACGAAAGTCATTAACATGTTGAAAAAAAGTGTATCTTATGCCGGATCGGCAGCTTTGGTTTTATTACTTGCAGCCTGTGCCAGCCAACAACCGGCTCCTGTAGTCGTCGGCACACAAAGCGGTGGTTCAACAACAAGCTCTACCGCTGACAATCCTTACGGTGCAGCGCCTTACAATACCAACACCAGCCCAGCGGCAGATGCTCCATACACTCCGCCGGCAAGTACACCTGCTCCAACATACAACAGCGGCAGCACCGGCACTTACACGCCTTCTTATGCACCTGTTGATATTAATGCAGCGACACATACTGTTGTTCGTGGTGATACCGTTTACAACATCTCCAAACGCTACAACATTACCCAAGACAATCTGCGTGCATGGAATAACCTGGCCGACAACACCATCAGCATTGGTCAAACCCTGCGCGTAAAACCTGAAGGCTACGTTGCACCGGCAGCTTCTGCAAGCAAACCTTCTACTCCAACAACGACGACCACTACTCCGGCCCCAAGCACACCTGCCAATACACCAACCGTGTCTACCGGCAGCAGCCGTAACGTCAGCGGCATCACATGGCAGCGTCCGACTACCGGTAACGTTATCGCCAACTTCGGCGGCAGCAACAAAGGCGTAGATATCGCCGGTACGCAAGGCCAGCCGGTTGTTGCAGCGGCAGACGGTAAAGTCGTTTACGCAGGCTCAGGCTTGCGCGGTTACGGCAACTTGGTCATCATCCAACACAACTCCTCATTCTTGAGCGCATACGGCCACAACCAACGCCTGCTGGTTAATGAAAACCAAACCGTTAAACGCGGTCAAACCATTGCGCACATGGGTAATACCGATGCATCTCGTACCCAGCTGCACTTTGAAATCCGTCAAAACGGCAAACCGGTCAATCCGGCAAATTATGTTGCCTTCTAAACTGATTCAAGCAACCTAATTTCAATTCAATCCCTGCCTAAATGTCATTTAGGTAGGGATTGTTTGTACCGGTTCCCCATGAAATTTCATCTTCCCCTTCTTTATACCCTGCTATTGGGCGGTTGCGCCGCGTTTTTGCCATCATTGGACGAACGCACCCAAAGCAGTTATCTTGACATACCTGCTACGCCGCGGCTGGACAGCGCATTAGGCATTCCTTCTACGTCCTCCAAGACCGATGTTTCCCATATCTATCTGCTGAACGATGCCCATGAAGCCTTTGTCGCCCGTGCAGCCCTGATTGAATCCGCCGACCATACCCTCGATTTGCAATACTATATCTGGCACAACGACATATCCGGCAAGCTTCTGTTCAACCTGATTCATCGCGCGGCCGAACGCGGCGTCCGTGTGCGTTTGCTTCTGGACGACAACAACACCAACGGCATGGATGATCTCCTGCTGGCACTCGACAATCATCCCAATATCGAAGTCCGCCTGTTTAATCCCTTTATTTTCAGAAAATGGCGTGCACTCGGCTACGTTGCCGACTTTCCGCGACTTAACCGCCGAATGCACAACAAATCGTTTACCGCCGACAACCGTGCCACCATTTTGGGCGGACGCAATATTGGCGACGAATATTTTAAGGTTAACGACGATACCATCTTTGCCGACCTCGATATCCTCGCTACAGGCCGCGTAGTAACCGAAGTTTCCCAAGACTTCGACCGCTATTGGGCAAGCCACTCCGCCTATAACGCAACCAGCATCATCAAACGGGGAAATCTGCAAAAAGGATTGGCAGAGCTCAATTACACCGACCAAGATAAAAACCAAACGCTCATCCGCTATCGTCAAAGCATCGAACACTCCAACCTCTATCAAAAAATGCAGAGTAACCTTATGGAGTGGCAAAGCGTCAGCACACGCCTGATCAGCGATGACCCGGCCAAAGGCTTAGACCGCGACCGGCACAAACCGCCTATTTCCGAACGCCTGCAAGACGCCCTCAAGCAACCCGAAAAAAGCGTTTATCTTGTCTCCCCTTATTTTGTACCCACAAAATCGGGCGTTAAAGCCATAGAAAAACTGATTCATAACGGCGTGGATGTTACCGTTCTGACCAACTCCCTCCAAGCGACCGACGTTGCCGCCGTCCATTCCGGCTACGTCAAATACCGTAAGCCTTTGCTTAAAGCTGGGGTCAAACTTTACGAACTCCAGCCCAACCACGCCGTTCCGACCTCCAAAGACCGCGGCTTGACCGGTAGCTCCACCACCAGCTTGCATGCCAAAACATTCATCGTGGACGAAAAACGTATTTTCATCGGCTCATTCAACCTCGACCCACGCTCCGCACGCCTCAATACCGAAATGGGCGTCGTCATCGAAAGCCCTGAAATCGCAGGCCAAATGCAGCGCACACTCGTAACGACCACCCCAAGCTACGCCTATCAGGTAACGCTTGGCAATTACAACAAACTATACTGGTATGACCCAAGCGAAAAACGAACTTACGCACACGAACCCGAAGCCAAGTTCTGGAAACGGATGACTTCAAAAATCCTGTCCATCCTGCCCATAGAAGGATTATTATAGAGGCCGTCTGAAAACAGAAATCATGCGGCCGGAGGAATTCACCATGTCTCGACTCATCTGCAAAACCCTATTTGTTTGTACCGCCAGCCTATTGTTGGCCTCCTGCGGCACTACCGGCAAACACAAATCCCACAAGCCGCAAACAACCGCCAGAAAAGTCCAACCTGTCCGCATTTCCCATATCGACCGCACCCAAGGTTCGCAGGAATTGATGCTTCACAGCCTAGGCCTGATCGGCACGCCCTACAAATGGGGCGGCAGCACCACATCCACGGGCTTTGACTGCAGCGGCATGATCCAATTCGTCTATAAAAACGCCCTCAACGTCAATCTGCCACGCACCGCACGCGATATGGCCGCAGCCAGCCGAAAAATTCCCGACGGTAAATTAAAAGCCGGCGATCTTGTCTTTTTCAACACCGGCGGCGCACACAAATATTCCCATGTCGGCCTCTACATCGGCAACGGCGAATTTATCCACGCCCCCAGCAGCGGTAAAACCATCAAAACCGAAAAACTTTCCACCCCGTTCTACGCAAAAAACTATTTGGGCGCACATACTTTTTTTACTGAATAAATCAAGGCCGTCTGAAAGGTATCGCAATATCATCATTAAAGGCCTGTCAATCTTGCAGCAATGTTATTTTAGAGTTTAGAAATCGCTATCCAAATATTCAATTAAATATTTTTACAGGAAAATAGAATCATGGAAAAAATAAAAAATTATATAGAATTCAAGAAATTATTTAAAAATATAACGGAAAAATTTGTCAGAGATTTAGATATAACATTAATTGAAGCAGCTGAATATTCTATAATTGAATTCGAAATTTATTTATCTGAATATCCGGAAGATAGTACATTTATTTTTACAGCATGGGCAATCTATCTGTTAGAAAATAACTGTCTCAATGAAAGAGGAAAAGATAATTTTTTCATCGCGGAAATGAAAAAATGTTATCAACAAACTAATTTGGATAGAATAAAATCTATCTATTCTTCGAGTGACTATCATATTTTTGCTAAGGATGTAAACAAGATTCAACAAACATTTAAATTAAATCTTGCCAATATCATGCAGCAAGAGTAGCAACTGTATTTTTAACCCCGTAATACCTTTCAATCTATTGCCGATGAGTAACGCTTGATTGCAAGATACGCCCATGCAAAAATTTACCCATAATAAAGAAACAGAAAAATAACAATTAGTTTCAACAACTTAAATCATCTTCCGCCCTGTCATTTTACAAATACGAAACCATCAAGGATATATCATGCACACAGAATCCGTTCTAACCCTCCTCAAAACACTGCAAAACCAAATCTGCGCCGCGCTGGAGCAAGAAGATGGCGAAGCCAAATTTGTGCATGAAGCATGGACTGGGAAGCTGGGTATCGGCGAAACCCGTGTATTGAAAAACGGCGCAGTATTCGAGCAGGCAGGTGTGAATTTCTCGCATGTAAAGGGAACAAAAATGCCGGCTTCTGCTACGGCCCATCGTCCGGAATTGGCGGGCGCGGCGTTTGAAGCCATGGGTGTGTCGCTGGTCATTCATCCGAAAAATCCTTATGTCCCGACCAGCCATGCCAATATGCGCTTTTTTATTGCCTATCCTGAAAATGCCGAGCCGGTTTGGTGGTTTGGCGGCGGCTTTGATCTGACGCCGTTTTATCCTTTTGAAGAAGATATCGTGCATTGGCACACAGTGGCTCGGGACGTATGCGCGCCATTTGGCGAATCAGTTTATCCTGAATTCAAACAATGGTGTGACGAATATTTCTATTTGAAACACCGTAACGAAACACGCGGCGTGGGCGGCCTGTTTTTTGACGATTTAAACCGCTGGGATTTCGATACCTGCTTGAATTTTATCAAGGCAGTCGGGGAGGGCTATATCGCAGCGTATCTGCCGATTGTGGCAAAACGCAAAAATACGCCTTATGGAGAACGTGAACGCGATTTCCAACTATACCGTCGCGGACGCTATGTAGAATTTAACTTGGTTTGGGACAGAGGCACACTGTTCGGCCTGCAAAGCGGCGGCCGTACGGAAAGCATTTTGATGTCTATGCCACCTTTGGTACGCTTTGAGTATCAATATGCGCCGGAAGAAGGTTCTCCAGAAGCCGCATTAAATCAATTTTTGGTAGCGCGAGACTGGCTGAAAGAATTTGGAAAATAATATCCGTTTGCAATACAGGCCGTCTGAAAAGCTGTTTTTAACCATAAATACTGCTTTTTCAGACGGCCTTTGCTTCAATTGCTTTGAATTTGCATACCTTTGCCTATTGCGCTGTTTCCTC
This sequence comes from Neisseria sp. HMSC069H12, assembly GCF_001812735.1. Classification (NCBI taxonomy): domain Bacteria; kingdom Pseudomonadati; phylum Pseudomonadota; class Betaproteobacteria; order Neisseriales; family Neisseriaceae; genus Neisseria; species Neisseria sp. HMSC069H12. Next base: position 68,461 of record NZ_KV810303.1, on the reverse strand, counting down.
TCTATAGAGTTTTTGAGACAATGCGCCCATATAAAAATCACCTCACAAACCACACTAAAAGGAATAATCGGTGAAACGCATTTTCTTATTTATCGCAACCAATATCGCAGTTCTGGTTGTCATCCGTGTTATTTTGGCTATCTTGGGCATCAACAGTACCGACCAAGTCGGCAGCCTGTTGGCTTATTCCGCCGTCGTCGGCTTCAGCGGCTCGATTGTCTCCCTGCTGATGTCGAAAACCATCGCCAAACATTCGGTCGGCGCCGTCGTCATCGACCAGCCCCAAAGCGAAGAAGAAGCTTGGCTGTTGGCAACTGTTGAAGCGCAAGCCCGCCAATGGAATCTGAAAACGCCGGAAGTAGCCATTTACGACTCTCCCGAGCCTAACGCCTTTGCAACCGGCGCGACCAAAAACAGCTCGCTCGTCGCTGTCAGCACCGGCCTGCTCGACCACATGACCCGCGATGAAGTCGAAGCCGTTTTAGCGCACGAAATGGCGCACGTCGGCAACGGCGATATGGTAACGCTGACGCTGATTCAAGGTATTGTGAATACTTTTGTCGTCTTCTTGGCGCGCATCGTTTCCAGCATGGTGGCGCGCAACAATGACGGCAGCACTTCGCAAGGTACATATTTCATGGTCAGCATGGTATTGCAGATCGTATTCGGCTTCCTAGCCAGCATCATTGTGATGTGGTTCAGCCGCCAACGCGAATACCGCGCCGATGCGGGCGCTGCAAAACTGGTGGGCGCGCCGAAAATGATTGCCGCCCTGCAACGCTTAAAAGGCAGCACCAGCGATCTGCCGCAAACCATGACCGCAATGGGCATTGCCAGCGAAGCAAAAGATTCTTGGTTCAGCACCCATCCTTCTTTGGACAACCGCATCAGCCGTTTGAAAAACCGCTAATCAAAAACATCAAGGCCGTCTGAAACATCCATTTCAGACGGCCTTTTTTATTTCTTCATCAAAGCCCGTTTGATGATAATCATCCAGTCTTTCTTATCCAACAGCGGCCGCTGGTTAAACACGTCATATTTGCAACCGTCCAGCTTCTGCAAAATCAACTGGCCGCCGACAATAATCATGCGCAACTCAAAACCGATTCGTCCTTTGAGGGTTTTGCCCAACGGCGAGCCGGCCTTCAGCATTTGAAAGGCACGTTGGCACTCGTGCGCCATCAGTCGTTGAAAAGCAAAGTCGGCTTTGCCGGCCGCAATCTGTTCTTCGCTGACTTTGAACTTCTGCAAATCTTCCTGAGGGATGTACACGCGCCCTTTCTGCCAATCTACCGCCACGTCCTGCCAAAAATTAATCAGCTGCAAGGCAGTGCAAATACCGTCGCTTTGCGCCATGCTCACTTCATCGGTTTGCCCGTACAAATGCAGCATAATGCGCCCCACCGGATTGGCGGACAAACGGCAATAGGCAATCAATTCGCCAAAGTTTTCGTAACGGGTTTTGACCACATCCTGACCGAACGCCGCCAGCAAATCATAAAACGGCTGCAACGGCAATTGAAACGGCTCAATCGCTTCGTTATGCAAACGCTGCATCAAAGCCGTTTGCGGTTTCCCGCCTTGTGCAATACGGTCTAACTCTGCCTTCAGTTCGTCCAGTTGGCGCAGGCGTTCGACTGCTTCGGCATTACCTTCGTCGGCAATATCGTCCGCCGTCCGTGCAAAAGCGTAAACGGCGTGAACCGGCTTGCGCAAACGGCGCGGCAGCACAATGGAGCCGATAGGGAAGTTTTCGTAATGATTGACTGACATGGGAAATCCGAAAGTTTAAAATAAAGTGTTTTTGCTGACAGGCCGTCTGAAATTCAGACGGCCTTACGTTTGGCCGCAAAGAAATCCTGCAATACGCTTTGGCATTCTTCTGCCAATACGCCGCCCAAAATTGCGGTATGCTTGTTCAGACGTTTGTCGGCAAACAAATCAACCACGCTGCCTGCCGCTCCGGTTTTGGCTTCGGCCGCACCATAAATCACGCGCCCGATCCGTGCCTGTATCAAGGCAGATGCGCACATGGAGCAAGGCTCTAATGTGATGTACACGTCGCAGTTTTCCAAGCGGTAGTTTTGCAAGGCCTTGCCTGCTACGGCAAGCGCATTGATTTCGGCGTGGTGGCTGACATTGTGGTCGCCAATGCAAGTATTGTGTGCCACTGAGATTGCCTTGCCTTGATATACGATGACCGCGCCAACGGGGACTTCACCCAATGCCGCCGATTGTCTGGCCTGTTCTATCGCCAGCCGCATAAAGGCTTCCATATCGTTTTGAGAAGGGAAAACGGCAACTGGCGGATGGTTTTTCAAGGCCTCGCCCAGCTCCGTCTTTCTCTCCTCGGAAATATGCCGGACGTCCACACCTGAAACCAGCGCAGCCAGTTGCCACAAGGTGCTTTTGGTTACGGTCAAACCCGACACTTTCAGCAATAGAAATGCGCGGACTGCGCCGACTTCGTGTAAATCTTCCAGTGTACGAATACCCAATTCTTTTAGCGCGGCCAATGTTTTAGGCGCAAGTGGTGGCGTGGTCAGCATGGATTATTCCTGAAAATGCTGACGCGCCAAGGCTAAGGCCGTCTGAACATAATCGCTGTCTGCGTAAGGATCTAATGTATGCGCCAAAGGAATTTTCCGCAACCAGGTCAACTGGCGTTTGGCAAGCTGGCGCGTGGCGACAATGCCTTTTTCGACAAAGGTGTCATAATTGGTTTCGCCTTCGAGATAATCCCAAGCCTGACGGTAGCCCACGCAGCGCATAGACGGCATATCGGCATGCAGTTGCGGAAAATCGCGGCGTAAGCCGTGCATTTCATCTAGGAAACCGTGTTCCAGCATATTTAAAAAGCGTTTTTCGATTTGGCAGTGTAACAAATGACGGTCTTCAGGGATAAGGGCAACCGTGCATAAATCCAATAAAGGCGCGGCCTGCTTCTGCTCTGTGAAATGTTCGCTCAAAGGCTTGCCGGTCAGAAGATAGACTTCCAAAGCGCGTTCAATACGCTGGCTGTCATTGGCTTTCAGACGGCCTGCCGTAATCGGGTCAACTTCCTGCAAACGGCGATACAGGCCTGCCAGACCGTGTTCGTTTTTTTCTGCCTGAAGTTGTGCGCGCACCGCCGCATCTGCACTAGGTAAATCGTTCAAACCTTCCGTCAGCGCGTGGAAATACATCATCGTGCCGCCGACAATCAGAGGATAGCGACCGCGCGCATGTATTTCGTTCACCAAGCGCACGCAGTCACCGACAAAATCCGCCGCGCTGTAACTTTCCAGCGGCGAGATAATATCAATCAAATGATGCGGTACGGCGGCAAGCTCTTCGGCAGTCGGCTTGGCTGTACCGATGTCCATGCCGCGATACACCAGCGCGGAATCCAAACTGATGATTTCCACCGGCAACGATTGGGCAATATTTAAGGCCAGTGCGGTTTTACCGCCGGCGGTCGGGCCGAGTACGGCGAAGGCTTTGGGCGCGTTCATAAGAAAACGGAAAAATTAAAAATGCGATTATAGCAAACCCGGCCAAACCATATTTCAGGCCGTCTGAAACATTTGCTCTACATTATCAAAAGCGTTACACTTGCTACGCCGTTTCAGACGGCCTTTTATATTGATTTCAAACCTGCTGCTGCCGTCATTGCGCCGGCAGTCAAGCCGTCAGTGACACTGCGTCGCTGTAAACACGAAAGAACACACTATGACCGTATCTCCCGTAGCCTTGCGCCGTCAAACCGAGCGCAAGCCGCATCCGACTGCGCGTTATTGGAAAAAATGCGATGTCGAGGCTTTGTTTGGACTGCCTTTCCTCGACCTCGTTTTCCAAGCCGCCGAAATCCACCGCCAAAACTTCAACCCGCGCGAAATCCAACTTTCCACCCTGCTCTCCATCAAAACCGGCGGCTGCCCCGAAGACTGCGCCTACTGCCCGCAATCGGCACACCACAACACCAATCTGGGCAAAGAGCAAATGATGGATGTGGACGAAATCGTCGAAAAAGCCAAAATTGCCCAATCGCGCGGCGCCAGCCGTTTCTGTATGGGCGCAGCATGGCGCGGCCCCAAACCCAAAGACGTGGCTGTCGTTTCCGAAATCATCAGCGCGGTGAAAGGCTTGGGCATGGAAGTGTGCGGCACCTTCGGCATGCTCGAAGACGGCATGGCTGAAGACTTCAAAAAAGCCGGTTTGGACTACTACAACCACAACCTCGACACCGACCCCGAACGCTACAACGACATCATCCACACCCGTCAACACGAAGACCGCATGGATACTTTGGGCAAAGTTCGCAACGCCGGTTTAAAAGTCTGCTGCGGCGGCATCGTCGGCATGAACGAGACCCGCGCCGAGCGTGCCGGACTGATTGCCAGCCTCGCCAACCTCGACCCGCAGCCCGAAAGCGTACCGATTAACCAGTTGGTCAAAGTAGAAGGCACGCCGCTTGCCGATGCCGAAGATTTAGACTGGACAGAATTTGTCCGCACCATCGCTGTGGCGCGGATTACTATGCCCGAGAGCTACGTCCGCCTGTCCGCAGGCCGCAGCAATATGCCGGAATCCATGCAGGCCATGTGTTTCATGGCTGGCGCAAACTCGATTTTCTACGGCGACAAGCTGCTGACCACGGGCAATCCGGACGAAGACGGCGACCGCCTGCTGATGGAAAAACTGAATTTGTATCCGCTGCGCTTTGAATTGGAAGAAGAATACAAAGCTGCACAGGAAACGCCCAAAATCAAAGTCGACTATTAACCGCCATCATAAAAGGCCGTCTGAAACTTTTTCAGACGGCCTTTTATCGTTATTCAACATTAAAACTTTCAATCTTCCGTATCCACTCTTCCTTTTCCGCCTCGCTCAAAAACGAAGCGCGGAACGAATTGGCGCACAAGGTTTTGATTTCTTCCGCACTCAAATCTAAAGCCTCGGCAAGCGCTTCAAAATTGCGGTTCATATAGCCGCCGAAATACGCCGGATCATCGGAATTGACGGTTACCAACACGCCGCGTTGCAACATACGGCGCAAATTGTGTTTTGCCATTTCAGGGAACACTTTTAATTTCAAATTGCTCAACGGGCAAACGGTCAACGGCATTTGCTCTGCAATCAAACGCGCCATCAATGCCTCATCTTCTTCCGCCCGTACGCCATGATCGATACGGCGGACATGCAGCAAGTCCAAAGCCTCGTAAACATATTCCGGTGGGCCTTCTTCTCCGGCATGCGCCACCGTCAACAAACCCTCCGCCCGCGCCTGAGCAAACACACGTTCAAACTTGGAGGGAGGATGCCCCAGTTCGCTCGAATCCAAGCCTACACCGATGATGTGTTCTTTATAAGGCAAAGCCTGACTTAAGGTTTCAAATGCGCTTTCTTCCGACAAATGCCGCAAAAAACACATAATCAAACGCGTACTTATGCCCCATTGCTGCCCGGTTTCACGACAGGCGCGGACAATGCCGTTAATCTTTCAAACGCCACGCCACGCGCAGTATGGGTTTGCGGATCAAAAAATATTTCCGTATGCACGACATTGTCTTCGCGGCAACGCTCAAGATACGCGCGGGTCAAGC
>NZ_KV810303.1:47809-62776 GCF_001812735.1 Neisseria sp. HMSC069H12 | reverse complement strand
AAGCGGCAACGCTCAAGATACGCGCGGGTCAAATTATAAAAATCCGCCTCGTGCAACAAGACGCCGGCACCGGCATAATAAATATCCAAAAACGACTGCAAATTATGAAAATCATAAGCCTGCCGTACCGCATCGACATTTTCATAAGGAATCGCGATGTGGTTGCGCTTGGCGATTTCAAACATCAGCTCCGGCTCGAACGTCCCTTCGATATGGACATGCAGCTCGGCTTTGGGCAAGGCTTGGATAACTTGTTTGATATTCATATTTTCTCTGATTTTCGGTTTATATTTAATATTGAAGGCCGTCTGAAACTTTCAGACGGCCTTTGACCATTTATCTGTTAAAAACCATTTTCCATCATGATTTCGCCGGGGATGCGGTTGCGGTGCATGGCGTAGCCCAAATCCATCAGGGCTTGGAAAGTGTCTTTGACCATTGCCGGATTGCCGCAAACCATAAAGCGCGTATCGGCTTTGGTGAACTTGAAGCCGACTTTTTCTTCCAAGCCGCCATTCTTCAGCAATTCGGGAATCCGTTTACCGCTCAATGCGCCTTCCGTTTTCTCACGCGTGGTGACCGGAACAAAAGTGAATTTATGGAAATATTCTTCAATCAGCGGATGCTCTTTCAAATCGGCAAGGCGTTGGTTGAAAATCAACTCGTCGGCGTAAGAGACGGAATGCGCCAAAACCAAACGGTCGAAACGCTGCCAGATTTCAGGCTGCTCGATAATGGAGAGGAAAGGCGCAATGCCGGAACCCGTGCAGAGCATGACCAAATCTTTGCCGTCGGGGAAACGCTCGGGCAAGAGGAAACCGGTAGCCGTTTTATCCAGCAAAATAGTATCGCCCTCTTTCATCGCGGCAAAACGCGCCGACATCGGGCCGCCTTCGATTAACACCGCGAAATACTCAAGCGTATCGGCGTATTCGGCAGACACGACAGAATACGCGCGCCAAATAAAGCCCTCGCCGTCACGGAAACCAAGGCGCGAAAACTGCCCTGCCGAAAAACGGTAGGACTCGGGACGGCTGATGGCAAAAGTCATCAACTTAGGTGTATGGTGTTTGATCCACAAGACTTTTTCTTCGGTAAACTTGGCTTCTGGAGAAGCTGCCATAATAGGTTTCCTTGATATTCGGTATCAGTTTCAAATAGGGCTTATTATAAAGATTCAAAAGGCCGTCTGAAATATTTATTTTCAGACGGCCTTTAAGATTATTCACGGCGCAAACGGATACTGATGCCTTTTTGTTCCAAAATCAAATCGTTACCGTCAAAACGATAGTTCCACACGCTTTGTTTGCGCAAAAACGCATCTTCCAGCTTCATGTCTTCACACAGCATCATGCTTACCGCAATATGGCCAAAATCAATTTTGTCCGAACCAATCGTATTTGCTTGGAACATCATACCGTTACACCCCATCTTGCCATACGCCTTAGGCATCTCACTCAAATCCAGATAGGCATCAGTACCGGCCAAATCTTTTTCGGTGAATTTATTGAAAGCGACAACACGCCATTTGGCGGCTAAAGTAGGCTGCGCCGTTTGTTGAGTTTGTACCTGAGATTTAGAGGCTTGTTCAGACTGAGATACTGAAGGAGATGTACAAGCTGCCAAAACCACCATACCCATCAATGCGCCGAATAATGTTTTCATATCTATTCCTTGGTTATTGCTAAAGGCCGTCTGAAAAACGATTCACCTTCAGACGGCCTTTGAGCCTTATTTACAAAGTCGTATCCAATGCTTTGGAAATATCGTTCCAAATATCGTCAACGTCTTCAATACCGACAGAGAAACGCAGCAAGCCGACTTTGATGCCCATTTCCATTTTCACATCATGCGGCACGCCGCTGTGGGATTGGGAATAGCAATGGTTAACCAGACTTTCCACGCCGCCGAGGCTGGAAGCCATTTTGACCAGTTTCATGTTTTTAATCACGCTGTTGGCCGCTTCACGCGTGTCATTTTTGAGATAAACCGTCACCACGCCGCCGATGCCTTTGGGCATTTGTGCTTGGGCAAGTTCATAATGTTCGTGCGACGGCAGGCCGGGATAGAACACTTTTTCAATGGCAGGATGGGCTTCCAAACGGCGTGCGATTTCGAGTGCGTTTTGGCAATGGGCGTTCATGCGCAGAGCCAGCGTTTTAATACCGCGCAAAACCAACCAGCAGTCCATCGGGCCTGCAATCGCGCCGGTATGCACCATCATGTCGTGCAAAGGCTGCGCCAGCTCTTTGGTTTTGGCAACGACTACGCCCATCAATACGTCGGAATGGCCGCACAAATATTTGGTAGCGGAGTGGAACACAAAATCGCAACCCATATCCAACGGCTGTTGCAAATATGGCGTGGCAAAGGTGTTATCGATGCCGACCAGCGCACCGGCTGCTTTGGCTTTCGCGGCAAGCGCTTTAATGTCTACCAATCTCAAAAGCGGATTGGACGGCGTTTCCAGCCAAACCAGTTTGACATTGTGCGCTTTGAGCAGCTCGTCCAGATTATCCGGATTGCCCAAATCGGCAAAAACAACGTTCACACCCCATTTTTGATAAACATCGACCAATAAATCATAAGCGCCGCCGTAAATATCGGCGACGGCGACAATGGTATCGCCCGGGCGCAGGAAAGTACGCCACACGGCATCAATGCCCGCCATACCGCTGGAAAACGCAAAGCCGGCCGCACCGTGCTCCAAATCGGCAACGGTATCTTCCAATACCTGACGGGTCGGGTTGCTCAGGCGCGAGTAGCGGTAAGGCACATTTTCACCAATCTCGTGCAACGCAAACATACTGTTTTGATAAATCGGCGGCATCAGCGCGCGGTTGTGTTCGTCGCAATCGTAGCTGGAATGAATGGCTTTCGTGGCGAATTTCATTTGGTCTCTGCCTATGTAGATGTGAATAATCGAAGATTTTATCACTATCTGAAAAATAGAAACAATCAATGCAGGCGGATAAAGCAAGTGATATAATCTCGCATTTGCAAATCGGCCGACACGAGCCGATTCCCTCCACACGCATCTCAACAATCCTATCATGAAGGACATACCACGCATGAACGCCATTGCAGACGTGCAATCCAGCCGCGATTTACGCAACCTGCCGATTAATCAGGTCGGCATCAAAGACCTGCGCTTCCCAATCTCCCTCAAAAGCAAAGAAGGCGAACAATCCACCGTCGCCCGCCTGACCATGACGGTTTTCCTGCCTGCCGACCAAAAAGGCACGCATATGTCGCGCTTTGTTGCTCTGATGGAAAAACAAACCGATGCTTTGGATTTCGATACGCTGCACAAGCTGACCGCCGATATGGTTGTCCTGTTGGATTCGCATTCCGGCAAAATCAGCGTTTCCTTCCCGTTTTTCCGCAAGAAAAGTGCGCCCGTCTCCGGCATCCAATCGCTGCTCGACTATGATGTCACCTTGACCGGCGAAATCAAAAACGGTACATACAGCCACAATCTGAAAGTAATGGTTCCCGTTACTTCATTGTGTCCGTGTTCCAAAGAAATTTCCCAATACGGCGCGCACAACCAACGTTCGCATGTGACGGTCAGCCTGATAGCAAACGCGGATGTAGGCATTGAAGAAATCATCGATTACGTCGAAGCGCAAGCAAGCTGCCAGCTCTACGGTTTGCTCAAACGCCCTGACGAGAAGTATGTAACGGAAAAAGCATACGAAAATCCTAAGTTTGTCGAAGATATGGTTCGCGATGTGGCCACTGCGCTGATTGCCGACAAACGCATCGAATCGTTTGTTGTCGAAAGCGAAAACTTCGAATCGATACACAACCATTCCGCTTACGCTTATATCGCTTATCCTTAAAAGCCGAGCCGAATAGAAACAAAGGCCGTCTGAAAGTTTCAGACGGCCTTTGCATAGATTGAACGATAACATGAGACTATCGGTCATATATGGGCAACCCTATTTCGATATAATTCAAAAGCATTAGATTTCTCTCGCAATATTTAACATAGATTAAGCCGATTGTTTTTTCCATCGTTTATAATGACGGTTCCTCAACGGCATCTCCGTAGATACTATGAAAAAATTCCTTTATTTCCTCATTGCATTTTTAGGCTTGAGCAGCTTCGCATTCGCAGTAGATGCCAATGATTTACTGCCTCCAGAGCAAGCCTTTGTACCTCAAGTCAATGTAACCGATCAAGGCATCAGCGTGCAGTTCAAGATCGCTGACGGCTACTATATGTACCAGTCCAAAATCGTTGCAGCGACCAATCCTGACAAAGTCTTGGGTGAACCCAAATTCAGCAAAGGCGAAGAAAAAGAAGACGAATTCTTCGGCAAACAAACGGTTTACCACCATACCGCACAGGTTGACCTGCCTTACAAACAAGCCGCGCCGCAATACAAACTGACGCTGACTTATCAAGGCTGTGCCGAAGTGGGTGTGTGTTATCCGCCTGTGGACACCGAGTTTGACGTAAAAGGCAACGGGGTTTACCAGCCGCAAAGCGACGAGCCGGTTTCTGCCAAAGACCGCTTTTTGCAACCGTCCGCCTCTTCAGACGGCCAAATGCCCACGCAACCCAGTACAAACAATCCCGACAGCAGCCGCTTCAAGCTCTCTTGGGATACTTTAAACGCCAACCTGTTGGCGTTTTTTGTCGCAGGTTTGGGCTTAAGCTTTACAGCCTGTATGTATCCGCTCCTGCCGATTATTTCCAGCATTGTCGTGGGCGATAAAAAAGCCGGCAAAGGCCGCGCGTTCACCTTGTCTATGGTGTATGTACAAGGTTTGGCATTGACCTATACCTTGGTCGGCGTGATTGCCGGTTTGACCGGCGCGCTGTTGACCGTATGGCTGCAACAGCCGTGGGTCGTACTTGCCGCCGCAGCGCTGATGGTGGTACTGGCTATGTCCATGTTCGGCCTCTTCAATATCCAGCTGCCCAACTCCGTCCAATCCTATTTCCAAAACCAAAGCAACAAACTCTCCGGCGGTAAAATCATTTCCGTCTTCATCATGGGTATTTTGTCCGCCCTGATTGTCGGCCCTTGCGTTGCGCCTCCGCTGGCATTTGCTCTGGGCTATATCGGCCAGACCGGCGATGCCGTATTGGGCGGCCTTGCACTTTATGTATTAGCACTCGGCACCGGCGTGCCGCTCATCATCATCGGCACATTCGGCGGCCATATCCTGCCTAAAGCAGGCGACTGGATGAACGGCATTAAATACGCATTCGGCTTCATCTTACTGGCCGTTGCCGTATATCTTGCCACACCGCATCTGCCTTATTTCGCAGTAGTCGGCCTCTACACCTTGCTGATGATTGTTCCCGCCCTTATGCTTTTGGCGAAATCCGGCAAACAAAAAGGCCGTCTGAAAACAGTTGCCGCCGTATTGGGCTTTTTACTGCTGATTGGCGGCTCATGGTTTGGCTGGCAAAGCTTTAATAAACAAACCACCTCCCTGCACCACTTCTTAACACTGGTTCCGCCATCCGAAGCCGGACAAGAAACCGACCACGGCAAGATGTTTACCGATGTCGGCGAACTCAAAGCTGCTATGGATGCCGCCTTGAAAGCCGACCCAAGCAAGCCCGTGCTGATTGATTTCTACGCCGACTGGTGCGTATCCTGCAAAGAAATGGCCGCCTACACGCTCAACCAACCGCAGGTACACGAAGCAGTTGATATGCAGCGCTTCTTCCAAATCGACGTGACCGCCAACACTCCCGACCATCAGGCCTTACTGAAAGAATACGGCCTCTTCGGCCCTCCGGGCGTATTTGCTGTCCGCGCCGACGGCAGTCATAGCGAAGCCTTATTAGGATTTGTCAAACCCGATGCCTTCATCGAATGGTATCGCAAAAACGAGAAATAGCCGTCTATAAAAAGGCCGTCTGAAAACAGTTTTTCAGACGGCCTTTTCTTATGTTCAGAAATTAAAATTCATCTTGATGCCAACGCGTAGAACGCAAAATGCTGGAATCCACATCTTGAATATTGCGGTGACCGGTAAACGCCATGGAAATATCCATTTCTTTATACAGGATTTCCAGCGCACGGGTTACGCCTTCTTCGCCATACGCACCCAAACCATACAGAAACGCCCGGCCAATCATTGTACCTTTCGCACCCAAAGCCCAAGCCTTCAAAATATCCTGACCGCTGCGGATACCGCTGTCCATCCAAACCTCGATGTCGCTACCCACCGCGCTGACCACATCAGGCAAAGCCTTAATGGCCGACACAGTATCGTCAAGCTGACGGCCGCCATGATTGGAAACGACCAATGCATCCGCACCACTTTTCGCTGCCTTTTCCGCGTCTTCAGGTTCCATAATGCCTTTGATAATCAGCTTGCCGCCCCACAAATCTTTAATGCGTGCTACATCGTCCCAGCTCAGGCGCGGGTCGAATTGTTCGGAAGTCCATGAAGACAGCGAAGACAAATCACCAACGTTTTTCGCATGACCGACAATATTGCGGAAAGTGCGGCGTTCCGTGTTCAGCATTTTCATGCACCATTCCGGTTTGGTCGCCAAATTGATTAAATTGGCGATGGTCGGTTTCGGTGGCGCAGACAAGCCGTTTTTAATGTCTTTGTGGCGTTGACCCAAAACCTGCAAATCGGCAGTCAAAACCAAAGCCGAACATTTGGCATCCTTCGCACGCTTAATCAGGTTCTCCATAAACTCGCGGTCGCGCATCACATAAAGCTGAAACCAAAACGGCGAACTGGTATTTTCAGCCACATCTTCAATCGAACAAATGGACATGGTCGACAGCGTAAACGGAATACCGAATTTTTCTGCCGCCCGTGCTGCCAAGATTTCACCGTCGGCGTGCGCCATGCCCGTGAAACCGGTCGGTGCAATCGCTACCGGCATTTTCACATCCTGACCGATCATTTTGGTCTCAAGGCTGCGTCCTTCCATATTAACCAATACTTTTTGACGGAAACGGATGTCTTTAAAATCCGAAGTATTTTCACGATAAGTGGTTTCCGTCCAAGAGCCTGAGTCAATATAATCATAAAACATACGCGGCATTTTACGTTTGGCGACAAGGCGCAAGTCTTCGATACAGGTTATTTTGCTTAAATCAGATTTCATGGTCGATTGCCTCTGTTAAGGTAAGATGGATGATTCAAGGCCGTCTGAACATTTCAAACACCTCATTATTTTACTCCATCAAAACAACTAAATTTTAAGAATAATTTTGATAATCTATATCAGTATCAATATTAAATCAAAACATTTTAACCTTGAAATTTGTAGGGTTGATAGCCTTTTTTCAGACGGCCTCAAATTCAAATTGCAGAAAAATAAAGAAAATATTTTCCGATTTAAAAATCAGCCAATGCCACCATTTAAACAAACAATCAAACCGAGCCGCCACATACTTGACTGAAACACTCAGATATTAGACAATCCCCCCACTAATAAAAACGCCACACACAGGCAACCACACCATGAGACTGACTACCAAAGGGCGATTTGCAGTAACCGCCATGATAGATTTGGCGATGAACGCGCAAACCGGCGCTGTCAAACTCAGTGCCATCAGCGAACGACAAAGCATATCGCTTTCCTACCTCGAACAATTATTCAGCAAGCTGCGCCGTGCCGGATTGGTTGAAAGCCTACGCGGCCCCGGCGGAGGCTACATCCTTGCCGCTCCCGCCGAGCAAATCAATATTGCACAAATCATCTCCGCAGCCGAAGACCGACTGGATGCCACGCAGTGCGGCAGCAAAGCAAACTGCAACCACGGTGCCCCCTGCCTGACCCACGACCTTTGGGAAAACTTAAACAAAACCATCAATGATTACCTCAGCGGCGTTACGCTGCAAAGTATCATTGAACAAAAAAACTGCAGCGACAGCAGTCATGTCGTTACCTTTACACACATTCATTAAACCGACTTGCGGCAAAGACCGCAGGCAGATGACCAAACGAAAGAGCAAACCATGACCGTCAAAACCCCCGTATACCTCGACTACGCCGCAACCACTCCCGTTGACCGCCGCGTTGCCGAAAAAATGATTCCCTACCTGTCCGATATTTTCGGCAACCCAGCCTCCAACAGCCACAGCTTCGGCTGGGAAGCAGAAGAAGCAGTCGAAAAAGCACGCGCAGACATTGCAGCCCTGATTAACGCCGACTCTAAAGAAATCGTTTTTACCAGCGGCGCAACCGAGTCCAACAACCTCGCCATCAAAGGCGCGGCGCACTTCTACAAATCTAAAGGCAACCACCTCATTACCGTAAAAACCGAGCACAAAGCCGTGCTCGACACCATGCGCGAACTCGAACGCCAAGGTTACGAAGTAACTTACCTGGACGTACAAGAAAACGGTTTGGTTGATTTAGACGTACTGAAAGCCGCCATCCGCGAAGACACCATCCTCGTTTCCGTCATGTGGGTAAACAACGAAATCGGCGTGGTTCAAGATATTCCCGCCATCGGCGAAATCTGCCGCGAACGTAAAATCATTTTCCACGTTGACGCAGCACAAGCATGCGGCAAAGTGCCTGTCGATGTTGAAGCAGCCAAAGTTGATTTGTTGTCTATGTCCGGCCACAAAGTATACGGCCCCAAAGGCATCGGCGCCCTGTATATACGCCGTAAACCACGCGTCCGCCTCGAAGCCCAAATGCACGGTGGCGGCCACGAACGCGGTTTCCGTTCCGGCACATTGCCGACCCATCAAATCGTCGGCATGGGCGAGGCCTTCCGCATTGCCAAAGAAGAACTCGAGCAAGACATGGCGCACTACCGCAAACTACGTGATATCTTCCTCAAAGGTATCGAAGGCATCGAAGAAGTCTACATCAACGGCGACCTCGAACACCGCGCTCCAAACAACCTGAACGTCAGCTTCAACTTCGTCGAAGGTGAAAGCCTGATTATGGCGGTCAAAGAACTCGCCGTATCCAGCGGCTCCGCCTGTACTTCCGCCAGCCTTGAGCCAAGCTACGTTTTACGCGCACTCGGCCGCAACGACGAATTAGCGCACTCTTCCCTGCGCATCACCTTCGGCCGCATGACCACCGAAGAAGAAGTGCAATTCGCCGCAGAACTGATTAAATCCAAAATCGGTAAACTGCGCGAACTGTCTCCGCTGTGGGAAATGTTTAAAGAAGGTATCGATTTGAACTCGATTGAATGGGCGGCGCATTAATCAAGAGAAAAGGTCGTCTGAAAAATTTAAAAGACCTTTACCTTTTCAGACGGCCTCATCAAGAAAAATACTAAAATGACGATAATAAAAAATAAAAAACGCCACTTACTTTCTTGTCTGACTCTATGCTCTGCCCCGCTGGTTTCAGCACAAACACAACCTGATTGGTCACCTATATTCAAATCATTTGAAAACGGCTGCCAATTCGATAAGCGTTTGGAAAACCTGTTGGAACCATTTAGTGATGTAAGCGATAACTGGAACGATAAAGACTCTAAATATCAAAACCTGCGTTTGAATCATCCCAATAGAGTCCAGCTGCCAAAGGCTTACCGTGATCTAGCGCACCCGCCGATGACTTTGCACCGCGCGGAGTTTAGTGAAGATGGAGAACAGTTCATTCTTGATCAAACCCGTTTGAAACTCAGCGGTACTTACTATGGCTTGCCTGTGGTTCATATCAGCCAGACACTCCAATTAGAAACCGCAGGTTACAGCTACACCCGTTTGTTGTTGGATGTACCTTTGGAACTGGCACGCAAGGTGTTAAAAGGAAAATATCGTCCTGTTCGAAAATACAGTTTGATTTTAGAAGAATACGAAACCCTGCAAGCAAAACTAAAACCGATTAATGTTAACGGAAGACCCCAAACAATTTTAGAATGTGCCTTTATAAATGGCTGATGAAAAAATTGTAATAGACAATAGTGAGCAATTTATCCAACCTAAACATTAAAAGGTCGTCTGAAATTCTAAAAAAAGCTTTTCAGACGATCTATATAGAAATAGATAATAATTATGAAGCCTATTTTATCTAGACATAAAATCATATCAACGTTAGACTCAAAACAGGAAGATGAATTAGAATATTTATTTAAAATAATTAAAAAATTTTCAAGTATATTGCTGAGTAATAAACAAATATTTAACAATAAACAAAATTGGAATGACCTACGTTTTCCCTATAAAAATTTATTAAGAGATGCGGAGCAATACCAAATTTATAACGCGATGGAAAATGTACCTGATCAAATAGAGTACTATATTGAATGTTATAATTTAAGTAATAAAATTCCTAGGTATCTGTTTTTAGATATAACAAAAATTAAATTAAATGCTGCAGAAATCATTATTCCAAATTTTGGAATAATGAAATTTCAACCTAATATTAATACCAGTTTATTGAAGAGCGAAAATATTAAATTTATAGCTATCTGTAAAGAAGATAGTGGAATACTTACCCTTTATATAAAAAAGAAAAATAGTATAAAACAGAAAAATAAAAAAACTAAACTAAAGAATAATAAATTTCAAATGAATAATAATGAATTTAAGGAGGAAAATAATAACTCTCAAGCGAAAAATTGGTATACAGTTCTTAGAACTTCTAAAAATTTTTGGCCATATAAAAAATAGCTAATAGTGTGTAAATATAGATAAATACTGAGACCTTTGCAAAAATAGTCTGTTAACGAAATTTTGACGTATAAAAATGTGCTAATGAAATGTTGGGTTTAACAACCCAACCTACCTAATAAATAAAAAAGGTCGTCTGAAAATCCCCAAAGACCTTTTTAGACGACCTAAAAGCCACCACATTAAAATCAAGGATATAAAACCATGAACGAACAAGATTTAGATTTGGACAATCTCGACAACCTGCTTGAAGATTTTGACAGTGTTACCGTAGAAGGCGGCGTCGATTCGGAAAATGACGACGGCTGCGAAGGCGGTGCGTACAAAATCTGAATTTCAGGTCGTCTGAAAACCAGCAAACAAACCACTTAAACTATCAAAAACATTAAGGAAACCACATCATGGCATACAGCGATAAAGTAATCGACCACTATGAAAATCCGCGCAACGTCGGTACTTTCGACAAAAACGACGAATCTGTCGGTACCGGTATGGTCGGTGCGCCAGCCTGCGGCGACGTAATGCGTCTGCAAATCAAAGTAAACGATGAGGGAATTATCGAAGATGCAAAATTCAAAACTTACGGTTGTGGCTCCGCCATCGCTTCTTCCAGCCTGATTACCGAGTGGGTGAAAGGCAAAAGCCTTGACGATGCACTGGCAATCAAAAACAGCGAAATCGCCGAAGAGTTGGAATTGCCTCCAGTTAAAATCCACTGCTCTATCTTGGCTGAAGATGCGGTAAAAGCAGCCGTTGCCGACTATCGCAAACGTCAGGAAAACAAATAACCGGATTCAATGACCCCTTGTCGGCAGGTGCCCAAGACTCCTAGCGAGTCTTCGAGAAAAGCAAATCTGGTGATTTATTCCCCTCTTAAGCAGACAGGGTGAATTGAGAGCACAGAAACTTCATCCTTTTGAAGTTGCCGCCAAATTTGGGACTGCCGCCTGCCAATCTATCCCCTCTCCCCGCGGGAGAGGGTTAGGGAGAGGGCAATAAATCGCAGCTTATATTTAATTTAGTCGTTATACCTGCAAAATCAAAGGAGGCGAAATGCCTTTTACTGATGAAGAAGTCCAATCCCTACTTGCTGTCAAAGGCATAGGTAAAACCATATTGCAGCGTTTGCAGCAAATGGGATTAGATGATATTGCCAAGCTGGCGGCGGCAGATTTAGACGATATTCTGGAACGGGGCGCACAATTAACCAGCTCGACCTGTTGGAGAAATAGTCCGCAGGCTAAAGCTGCCATTGCCGCCGCAATAGAGTGGGCAAAACAGCGTTTTCAGACGACCTGATAATCAAGATGCCGTCTGAAATAAAAAAGCAGGCAAAACAGAAAATGATTGCGAAATGAGGAAAAAAGCATGATTACTATCACAGAAAACGCAGCCAAACACATCAACAGCTACCTGACCAAACGCGGCAAAGGGTTGGGTGTGCGCTTGGGTGTGAAAACCAGCGGCTGCTCGGGCATGGCATACAACCTTGAATTTGTCGATGAAGTGAACGAGGATGATCTGATTTTTGAAGAACACGGCGCGCGCGTTTATATCGATCCAAAAAGCTTGGTTTATCTAGACGGCACGCAAGTCGATTACACCAAAGAAGGCTTACAGGAAGGTTTCAAATTTGAAAATCCGAATGTCAAAGACTCTTGCGGCTGTGGTGAGAGCTTCCACGTTTAAAATATAAAAAATGGCGGGAAAGTATCAAAACCATCCCGCCATTTTTTGGCTTCTTGCCTATTATAGCTGCCCTTGCCTTTTCTTTTTCGTTCTACTTTGTGTCGGAACAAATCAGATTTGACTAAGGCTTTTAAGGCATTGTCTCGTATTTTGCCTTTATTGTGTTGTACCTTACCGGTCATATTGTTTTCCTTTCGTATAAACAGTTTTTGGATTATATCGTAAAATAATCTTCTTCTTTAGATTTTTTCCTTTAATATCATGTCTCAATACTTCAACCTCTTCCAGCTTGAGCCATCTTTCAATATTGATACCGAAGCACTCGAACAGACCTATCGAGCTTTAGCTGCCCGTTTTCATCCCGATAAATTTGCTTCCGCCTCAGCTTTTGAGCAAAAACAAGCCGTCATGATGTCTTCTACAATTAATGATGCCTACCGCACATTAAAAAGCCCTATTGATCGGGCTGCTTATCTCTTGAAAAGCCAAAATATCGATGCTGATGCACCTGAACACACTTCGTTTTCACCAGAATTCCTCATGCAGCAGATGGAATGGCGAGAAACATTAATGGATGCACAAATGGAACAAAACCATGATGCCATCCGAGCGCTGGATCAAGAAATCCAAGAAGTACAAAGCAACCTATATCAAGATTTGCAACAAGCATTTGAACAACAGGATTATGAATCGGCCGCACAATGGGTACGGCATGGACGCTTTCTTAATAAACTTCGTAATGAAATTGCTTCAATCTTATAAAGTACATATGCTGTTACATTTGACCTAGTTATTTTATATGCAAAACAAAAACCGTATCAGATAAATCTGATACGGTTTTCTTATATTAACTACCTATTAGCGTTTTTTACCGGTAACAGTAGCAACAGCCAGGTTTTCGCTACGTTTCAGAGAAACGCTTTCAACACCTTCTGGCAATTTGATGTCTGACAAGTGCAGAATGTCGCCGGCAACTACTGATGCACAATCCAGCTCCAAGAAAGCAGGAATGTTTGCAGGCAAAGCAACTACTTCAACAGAAGTGTTCAACAGGGATACGCGACCACCTTGCAATTTAACAGCTTGAGAGTTTTCAGCGTTAACAATGTGCAGAGGAACGCGGATACGTACAGGTTGATCAGCTTTTACAGCTTGGAAGTCGATGTGTTGAACTTCACGACGGAATGGGTGCATTTGGAAGTCACGCACGATAACGTCTTTAGTTTCACCGTTCAAAGACAGTTTAATCAAAGCAGTATGGAAAGATTCTTTTTCCAATGCGTAGAATACAGTTTTGTGGTCTACAGCGATAGCAACAGGCTCTTGACCTTCACCGTACAGGATGCCAGGGATTTGGCCTTCGCGACGCAGGCGGCGGCTCGCACCAGTGCCTTGGGCTTCGCGAACAGAGGCTTGAATTTCGTAAGTCATGTTTAATACTCCAATTTAGATAAAATCGTCGTCATCGGCCGCGACCAGCTTAAGACGACATCGGGTTATGGCAGCAACATGCCGCCGGTCATCACATCTTCATTGAAAAGATATGAGACGGATTCTTCATTGCTGATACGGCGTACCGTTTCAGCCAGCAAACCGGCAATGGTAACTTGACGGATGCGTTCACATTTTTTTGCTGCTTCAGACAACGGAATCGTATCTGTCACAACTACTTGGTCAATTTCGGAAGAAGCAATTCGATTAACTGCTTCGCCGGAGAATACTGCATGGCTGGCGTATGCCAGTACACGATCTGCACCGCGCTCTTTCAGGGCGACGGCTGCTTTACACAAAGTATTTGCCGTATCGATCATATCATCTACGATCAAGCAAGTACGGCCTTGAATATCGCCAATAATGTTCATCACTTCAGCCACGTTGGCTTTAGGACGACGTTTGTCGATAATGGCCAAATCAGCATTTAAAGATTTAGCAACAGCACGTGCGCGTACAACACCACCGATATCAGGGCTGACAACAGTCAGATTGTCGATACGTTGTTGTTTAATATCGTTCAACAAAATCGGGGTGGCGTAAATATTATCTACCGGAATATCGAAGAAACCTTGAATTTGGTCAGCATGCAAGTCAACAGTCAATACACGGTCGATACCTGCTGAGTACAACATATTCGCTACCAATTTAGCAGAAATCGGTACACGGACAGAGCGAGGACGGCGATCCTGACGCGCATAGCCAAAGTATGGAATCGCGGCAGTAATACGACCGGCAGAAGCACGTTTAAGTGCATCGGCCATAGTCAAAATTTCCATCAGGTTGTCATTGGTTGGCGCGCAGGTAGGTTGCAAAATAAACACATCGCGACCACGCACATTTTCCAACAATTCAATGGCTACTTCACCATCAGAGAATTTGGAAACGGTAGCTTCACCGAGTGAAATATCCAAATGTTTGACAACACGTTGCGCCAATTCCGGATTTGCATTACCGGTAAACACCATTAAACTGTCATAAGCAGCCATATCTTCACCTGATTCTAAATTCGATTTACGCTCAGAAAACATTACGCTTCCCTTTGCCCCATGTCTAAGACACTAATTTATGCGATTATACTCGTAAAGACGGGTAAAAAAAAGTTTTTCAGCGTTATTTTGCTCTTAGCGTAAAAAAGCGTGTAAGAAAACTTACACGCTTTTATTTGGCTGGGGAGGAAGGATTCGAACCTTCGCA
>NZ_KV810303.1:645-47709 GCF_001812735.1 Neisseria sp. HMSC069H12 | reverse complement strand
TCCAGTGTCTTAACCGCTTGACGACTCCCCAACTTACTAAATCATATGAAACAGAGGATGAATATCTAATCCTTCCACACAATAAGCTTCATATGATTGAAAAACCTGTTGGTAAATTGTATTTGCTTCTTGATGAGATGCACTTGCTATAAACAAACAAGCCCCAGAACCTGTCATTATTACATAACCATATTGGGATAACTCAACATAAGCCTTCCAAACTTCAGGATATTCCTGAAATACAACCGCCTGCATATCATTTTGAAACGGCTGTAATGATTGGAAAGTCGGCATTATGCTGGGTTTGGAATCACGTGTCAAGCCTTCATGTGCAAAAATTTTAGCTGTTGCCACATGGACGGGGGGCTTAACGATAACATACCATTGTTTAGGGACATCTATTTCAGCCAGCTTCTCGCCTACTCCTTTGGCAAAAGCACTTCTTCCAAAAATAAAAAAAGGAACATCCGCACCAAGACTTACACCTAAATCAATCAGTTGCTGCCTGCTCAAACCGCATTGCCACCATTGGTTTAAAACCATTAAAACTGTGGCCGCATCGGAGCTGCCGCCGCCCAATCCGCCGCCCGTCGGAATCACTTTATCCAACCAAATTTCAACACCGTGCGGTACGTTTGCATATGGCAACAATAATTTAGCCGCCCGATAAGTCAAGTCCTGTTCGGGCTCAAGCCCTTCGACCGGCGTATGCAGAATAATCTGCCCATCAGTACGCATTTTCAAATGAACGGTATCGTATAAGCCGATCAAACAGAAAATACTTTCCAAATTATGATAACCATCGCTCCTACGGCCGGTAATTCTCAAATCCAAATTTAATTTGGCCGGCGCAGGAAAGGCTTGGATTTCCTCTGAAACAGACATGGCATCCTCTATTTGCGTGCTGCGCATCGGGTTTGTCCATTCTTATCCAAAGAGTGATTTACTGTATCGAACACCAAGCGGATATTAAACTTAGCATTCTCAAGTTGAAGCGTTTTAGGCTGTCCTGAACTATTTAAAGTACGCGATATTGTCCAGTCAAACTGCTCCAGACGGCCATCAGGCAGGATTTTGTATGGCGCATTGGCGACGCGTTTACCATCCGCCCAAATATGCAGATATTGAACCGGCAAAGCAAAGCCCAAAAGCTGTCTGCTTAATTCCTCAGCCGTTTCCGCTTGATAAACCTTACCCTTACTGTCCACTGCCAATACGCCTTCACTGTCTTGACACAGCTGGCCAACGGTATTGCCCAACGGTGTATTAACATCAATGGTTTGAACCGCATTCTGATAAGTCCAGTCAAAATTGGCATAAGAGCCTTTTCCTTCCGCTTTAACAGCCAATCGACCGTCTGCGCTAAAATCCTGCACCTGCTCTGCTGCTTGCCAACTGTTTTGCTGAGGCAAATTTGGCTGCGCACAGGCAGCTAAAAGCAATAAGGCTGCAACCGATGATAATTGTTTTACATTCATGGACATTCCTTCATAGGCCGTCTGAAATCAAACACTTTTCAGACGGCCTTTTGGTTTTATTTGTGTTTTTGAGGATGTGGTTTGCTGGACGTTATACCGAATTTGGACATTGTCTCTTTTAATACTCGGAGATTGCTTCCGCGCTTCAAACCATCATTCCAGATTTCTTTGGCCTTGTCTTGGTCTCCAAGCGTCCATAGGACTTCGCCCAAATGCGCGGCGACTTCGGCTTCAGGTTCTTTTTCATAGGCATATTGGATATATGGAAGCGCCATTTGTGCATCGCCTTTAAGATAATACGCCCAGCCTACACTGTCATTAATTGCTGCGCTTTCCGGCTCCATTTGATAGGCCGTCTGAACCATTTTAAACGCTTCCTCCAAATCCTTGCCGTTGGACAGCAAGGTATAGCCCAAAGCATTCCAACCGTGTGGATTATCCGGATACAACTCAACAACTCGGCGCAAATCGGTAATCGCCTTGCCTGGCTGATTCAGCTTCTCATACACCATCGAACGCTGATACAACACATTGGCAAGCAGCTCGGGAGAAGCTTGGGTTTTCAAGGATTTTTCAGTGGAATTTACCAAGCTGTTCAAAGCGTTCAACGATTCTTGAAGATTGGTATTTTTAGACAATACAAACAAAGCCGTATTCAGCAAATCACTGGCTTCAAAATAACGTCCTCTTTGCTCGGGCATTTTTTGTGCGC
The DNA here is from genome assembly GCF_001812735.1 of Neisseria sp. HMSC069H12. Taxonomy (NCBI): domain Bacteria; kingdom Pseudomonadati; phylum Pseudomonadota; class Betaproteobacteria; order Neisseriales; family Neisseriaceae; genus Neisseria; species Neisseria sp. HMSC069H12. Next base: position 45,519 of record NZ_KV810303.1, on the reverse strand, counting down.
GTTGCACCAAAGCCCAAGCCTCTTTATGGTTGCCCTGTTTGGCTTCGATAGAAGCGGCCAAAATAGTTTTATCAAACGTATAAGCCGTTGCCGTTACCTTGTCCAGCCATTGTTTGGCTTTCGCAAATTCTTCAGCATCATTATAAGAAACCGCACCAATCAACGCCGCACGGCTGCGCTGCTCTTCCGTACCGGCTTTATAAGCCTTTTCCAGATAGCTGTTTACCGCAGAAATATTTTCCGTCTTGCTGGCGGACAATAAGGCGGCCTGAATATACAAATCAGGGTTTGGATTTTCTTCCAACAAAGTCTGCAAACGCTTAAAGGCCTGATCATTTTGACCATGGGCGATCAAATTGGCGATGTCCAACTCCTGCCAAATCGGAGATAAGGTTTTGGTGTCTGTATCTTTGAAGAAGCCGTCCAGAATATCAGGATGCCGTTGCGCCATCAGTCGCAACGTAACAAAAGTCGGCGGCAGGATTTCGTTGTCCAACTTAGCCAATCGCTGCAATGCTGCAATGGCGTTTTTCTTTTGACCGTCTTTTGCACTAAAAATTGCATCCGCAATCGCTGCTTCTGGAAAGTCTTTATAATTCAGTGCCGTTTTATGTACCTGCTTGACCGCATCGCTGGTCAGATTCGGCTGTTGTGCTGCGGTTTGTGCCAAAAGCAGGAACACGCGCTTTTGCTCGTCTTCACTACCGCCGGCAATCACCTTGTCCAATCCGCTCAAATTCTTATCGGCTTTGCCCAACAGCAAATTGCGCAACCAAGTCATACGCTTTTGTGTTTCACCAGGCTCCGGCTCGATTTCGCGCCATTTTTGGTAAATGGCTTCAGCCTGTTCAAAGGCATTTAAAGAAACTGCCATCTCCAAAGCGCGTTCGGCCACTTCGGGAGATTTGGTGCGATGCAACGTCAAAATATACGTAAACAGCGCAGAAGCCGCATCACCCTTTTGCAGGACCAGTTCTGAATTTAACAAAGTGAAAACCTGCGAGGTACGGTTTTGTATACCCAACAGACGTATCCGCTCCTGCTCGCGCTCTTCAGGAGAAAAACGGTCGGCACGGCTTTTCTTTTTAATAATCTTAGCCGATTCAAAAACTGTTTTTGAATCGTTGGGCGCGGCAAAAGTCTGTGTAGCAAACAACATCATTACAGCCGCAGCTGCTACTCGAATACGGGATGGGGAAAACAACATAACTATCCTTTTTGAGAACCTGCCGACATTTTCAGACGGCCTAAGCACTTGCAAAACAGACGCAAAGCTTTATTTATCATTCAGGCATAACTGTAACACACGCACCCTATTTTGTTGACACGGTAACCGTAAACCTTGTGTAATCCTCATCTGCATAAAACGATCAGCATCAAAGATGAATACCGACCAACTTATCCATTTTCTAACTCAAGCTTCACACTTCAGTAGCCGTATACAAGCAGAGCGCAATCAATTAGTTACCCCAAAAACGGTTAAAGAAGCAGCCGTTTTGGTCAGCATTGTCTTGCATGAAGGAGCATGGCAAATTTTACTGACCAAAAGGGCCGAGACCTTAAGGCAGCATACCGGACAAATCGCCTTCGCCGGCGGCCGCAAAGATGTTCAAGACGACAGCCTAACGGCAACGGCGTTAAGAGAAGCTTATGAAGAAACTGCCATTCCGATTACCGCATGGCAGACTTTTGCGCCGCTACCCTTCTATGACACGCCTTCCGGCTATCGTGTTACGCCTATTCCGGCAATTTGCACCCATTCCGTCAACCCCAAAGTCAACCCCGACGAAGTAGCAGAAATTTTTTATCTGCCTTTGAGCTTCGCCTTAAACCTGAGAAACTACACATTCCGTCAGCTTCATCACAACAATCAAACCCTCGCCCTCCCCACCCTACCTTTTCGGCACTACGACATTTGGGGACTGACAGCAATCATCCTATATGGACTGGCAGAACGTTATCAGCAATATTGCCAAGCTTTTAAATAAGGCAAGGCCGTCTGAAAAAATAGGAAAGAATGGTTTCTGATTTTCTTATGGTGTTTGGTTATATCCCTGCCACAACAAAATAAGTTATAGCGACAAACACAAAACAGGAGCAGAAAATTTCAAAATAAACGATTGGAAAATAGTGTAACGATATAAAAATTCATTTTTTCACAAATAAATTGTGCTCTCTTCATTTTTCAGACGGCCTTTGCCTGCGTATAATATCGGTCTGATTTACAATTCAAACGAGCTTAGCCCAGCCATGACCGAATCCATCCGCCTGCCCGCTTCTACACTCAAGCCCTCCACCGTTGCCCTGCCCGGTTCCAAAAGCATCAGCAACCGCACGCTGCTCTTAGCCGCACTCTCCGACAACGTTTGCGAAATCCATTCTTTGCTCAAATCCGACGATACCGACCGAATGCTTGAAGCACTCGACAAACTCGGCGTACAAATTGAATCTTTACCTGAAGGCCGTCTGAAAGTTCATGGCGCCGGCGGCCACTTTCCCAACTCAACCGCCGATTTGTTTTTAGGCAACGCCGGTACGGCATTCCGCCCTTTGACTGCCGCGCTTGCCGTTTTGGGTGGCGACTATCATCTGCACGGCGTACCGCGTATGCACGAACGCCCCATCGGCGATTTAGTGGACGCGTTGCGCATTGCCGGTGCAGATGTACAATATCTGGACAATGAAAACTACCCTCCGCTTCAGATCGGCAAACGCCAAGACAACGGCGAGCGCGTTATTCCGATTAAAGGCAATGTGTCCAGCCAATTCCTGACGGCCCTGCTGATGGCTTTGCCCTTGACCGGACAAGCTTTTGAAATCCACATGGTAGGCGAATTGATTTCCAAACCTTATATCGACATCACGCTCAAGCTGATGGCGCAGTTCGGTGTGGACATCATCAATGAAGACTACCGTGTATTTAAAATCCCGGCTGGTGCCAAATATCATGCGCCCGAACATTTATATGTAGAAGGTGATGCCTCCAGCGCGTCTTATTTCTTAGGCGCAGGTCTGATTGCCGGTACACCCATCCGCGTGACTGGCGTCGGCGCACACAGCATTCAAGGCGACATTGCCTTCGCACGCGAACTGGAGAAAATCGGTGCGGATATCATTTGGGGCGAAAATTTTGTTGAAATTTCCCGTTCTGCCGAACGCAAGATTCAGGCTTTTGATTTGGATGCCAACCATATTCCAGACGCGGCCATGACCTTGGCCATCGTCGCACTGGCCACCAAACAGCCCTGCACCCTGCGTAATATCGGCTCATGGCGCGTCAAAGAAACTGACCGTATCGCCGCCATGGCAAACGAACTGCGCAAACTGGGTGCAGAAGTCGTTGAAGAAGCCGAAGCTATTCATATTACGCCTCCCGAAACACTTACTCCTGATGCCGTCATCGATACTTACGACGACCACCGCATGGCCATGTGTTTCTCACTGGCTTCGCTTTTGGGCGTCCCCGTCATCATCAACGACCCGAAATGTACGCATAAAACTTTCCCCGACTATTTCCAAGTTTTTGCATCATTGACCAACTGATTGATTATTCAACGTTTCAGACGGCCTGTTGCATACAAAAAACACAGACCGTCTGAAAAATAAAAATAAAACTATACTTTTTCTTAATTTATGCGATAATAGCTAAATAAATTCTTAGCGATTCATATTTCCTTTCGGAGAGAAAACATGTCAGACGAAAAAAGCAAAGCCTTAGCCGCCGCCCTTGCCCAAATCGAAAAAAACTTCGGCAAAGGCTCCATCATGAAAATGGACGGCAGCCAACAGGAAGAAAACCTTGATGTTATTTCCACCGGCTCCCTCGGCGTGGACTTGGCACTCGGCGTCGGCGGTCTGCCCCGCGGCCGCGTGGTTGAAATTTTCGGCCCGGAATCCTCCGGTAAAACCACACTCTGTCTCGAAGCCATTGCCCAATGCCAAAAAAATGGCGGCATCTGCGCATTCATCGATGCCGAGCATGCTTTTGACCCGATTTACGCCCGCAAACTCGGTGTAAAAGTCGAAGAACTCTATCTCTCCCAACCGGATACCGGCGAGCAGGCATTGGAAATCTGCGATACATTGGTGCGCTCAGGCGGTATCGATATGGTCGTTGTCGACTCTGTAGCCGCACTTGTGCCTAAAGCCGAGATCGAAGGCGAAATGGGCGACAGCCACGTCGGCCTGCAAGCCCGCCTGATGAGCCAAGCCCTGCGCAAACTGACCGGCCACATCAAACGCACCAATACATTGGTTGTTTTCATTAACCAAATCCGTATGAAAATCGGCGTGATGTTCGGCAGCCCTGAAACCACAACCGGCGGTAACGCGCTCAAATTCTACGCCTCCGTCCGCCTCGACATCCGCCGTACCGGTCAGATTAAAAAAGGCGATGACGTCATTGGTAACGAAACCAAAGTCAAAGTCATCAAAAACAAAGTTGCGCCTCCATTCCGTCAAGCCGAATTCGATATTCTTTACGGCGAAGGAATCAGCTGGGAAGGCGAATTGATCGACTTGGGCGTCAAACACGACATCGTTGAAAAATCCGGTGCATGGTACAGCTACAACGGCGCAAAAATCGGCCAAGGTAAAGACAATGTACGCGTTTGGCTGAAAGAAAATCCTGATATCGCCAACGAAATTAATGCCAAAATCCGTGCAGCAGTCGGTATCAATGTCGATATTACCGAAGGCAAATTAGACGATACCGACGGCGAACGTCCTGAGGAATAAGTCTGTTTGAAATAAAAGGTCAAAAAAGACCAAATAAAGGCCGTCTGAAATCCGACCATTAATCGGATTTTAGACGGCCTTTTATTTAATATGGTTTAAAGCCCCAATGCTTGGGCATGAAACTCAATATGCGAATCAATAAAGCTGGCAATAAAGAAATAGTCATGCCCATAGCCCGGACGTACTTTATATTGGATATTGAAACCTTTTTCACGCGCTGAGCGGACAAATGCTTCCGGTTGCAGGACTTCAGGATACAAAGCATCTTCACTGCCGACATCAATCAAAACAGGCAATTTATGCGAGGCCGCCTGAAGCAGCTCTGTACTGTCATAGCATTTCCATGTTTCTACGTTTTGACCCAAATAAGCTGAAAACGCCTGCCTGCCGCCTTCCGTATCGATAGGATGACATAAAGGTGCAAAAGCGGAAACCGCGGCATATCGGCCGGGATAGTTCAAAGCCAAATGCAGCGCACCATGCCCTCCCATGCTGAAACCTGCAATGCTGCGCTCTTTTGTTACTGGGAAATTATGCTCGATCAAATCAGGCAATTCTTGGCTGATATAGCTTTCCATTTGGTAATGCTGCGCCCAAGGTGCTTCAGTTGCGTTAACATAAAATCCGGCACCCTGTCCAAGATAATATTCCTCGCTGTCGGCAACATGCTGACCGCGTGGCGAGGTATCCGGAAAAACCACGATAATATTCCATTGCGCCGCAAAACGCTGGATTCCGCTTTGCCGAACCAATTCAGAACCATCACTATTTAAGCCGGAAAGAAAATATAAAACAGGCGCAGGATAACCTTTTAAGACTTGTGGCGGCAGATAGACATCAAATACCATATCCGTCCGGCAGGTTTGAGAAAAGTGGCGGTAGCGTTCCTGATGCCCGTTAAACATCTTTCTGCGTTCCAGCAAATGCAATTCTGAATTTTTCATTTTATTCCTTGTAAGGAAACAACAATAAGCAGAATGTTAGCGCAAAACCTGCCCATCGTGTTGTTGCCCCTTCTTTTTAAAGCAACCAAATCTGCTTTAAACAAGGCTTGCCAATCATGCGAAATCATTACGCTGACAGCATTTAAAATCTATACACAATCTCTGTGGATAAATCTGTTGATAAGCTTTGGGTAATCGTAAAATTTTCTTTAGGAACAAACCAAGTCTTAAATTGACTAAAATTTAATCAAATAAACTATAATAAAATCAAGTAGTTATATTTATAGAATTTTACTATAATCATACAGTGAAAATTTATAGGTAAAACAAGGTTATGCGGCTTTGTGCATAAATTAGGGTTGACATCCCTAAAAATCGCCCCGAATCAAAAGCTCTGTGAAACAACGGCCAATTTCATCAGATGCCATTCAAAAGACACGCGGCCATACATTTTGCGTTACAATACGCACTTATTTTTAAGAAAGAAAAATACGCCATGAAAGCCTCCCAGTTCTTCATTTCTACCCTTAAAGAAGCCCCTGCCGAAGCCGCACTTGCCAGCCACAAGCTGATGATTCGTGCCGGTTTGATCAAAGCCAACGCATCCGGTCTTTATACTTGGATGCCGATGGGCCTGCGCGTATTGCGCAAAGTTGAAAATATCGTGCGCGAAGAAATGGCTCGCGCGGGTAGCGTAGAGCTGCTGATGCCGGTGGTACAACCCGCCGAACTGTGGCAAGAATCCGGCCGCTGGGAGTTTTACGGTAAAGAACTGCTGCGCCTGAAAGACCGTCATGACCGCGATTTCTGTATGGGTCCAACTTGTGAAGAAGTGATTGCCGACATCGTGCGCAAAGAAGTCAACAGCTACAAACAACTGCCAAAAAACTTTTACCACATCCAAACCAAATTCCGCGATGAAGTACGTCCGCGTTTTGGTGTGATGCGCGCGCGCGAGTTCGTCATGAAAGATGCTTATTCCTTCCATGCCGACTACGCCTCGCTTCAGACGACCTATGATGCCATGTACGACGCTTACTGCCGTATCTTCACCCGTTTGGGTTTGGAATTCCGTCCTGTTGCCGCAGATACCGGCAGCATCGGCGGTACCGGCTCTCACGAATTCCAAGTATTGGCTGAAAGCGGCGAAGACGTTATTGCATATAGCGACACTTCCGATTACGCCGCCAATATCGAATTGGCACCAACTTTGCCGCTTAAAGGCGAACGCGCCGCTGCTCAGGCCGAGTTAACCAAAGTACATACGCCAAACGTCAAAACCATTGAGTCTTTGGTTGAATTCCTCAATATTCCGGTTGAACAAACCCTCAAATCCATCGTGGTTGAAGGCGAAAACGAAGGCGAACTCGTTCTGCTGCTGTTACGCGGCGACCATGAATTTAACGACATCAAGGCAGAAAAACTGGCTGGTGTGAAATCGCCACTGACCATGGCAAGCCCTGCCGCGATTGTTGAACAGTTCGGTGCAAACGGCGGCTCTCTCGGCCCTGTCAACTTCAAAGGTAAAGTCTATGCCGATTTCGCCACCGAAAAAGGCGCAGACTGGGTTATCGGCGCGAACGAAGACGACTACCACTATACCGGCTTCAACTTCGGCCGCGATGCTGCCGAGCCTGAATTTGTCGATTTGCGCAATGTCATCGAAGGCGACATCAGCCCCGACGAACAAGGCCGTCTGAAACTGGCGCGCGGTATTGAAGTCGGCCACGTTTTCCAATTACGCGACAAATATACCCAAGCCATGAATGTCAGCTTCTTGGACAATAACGGCAAATCCCAAATCATGGAAATGGGCTGCTACGGTATCGGTATTACCCGCGTTGTCGCTGCCGCCATCGAGCAAAACAACGACGAAAAAGGCATTGTTTGGACCAAAGCAATGGCGCCGTTTGAAGTCGTTATCGTGCCGATGAACTACAAAAAATCAGAAGCCGTACGCGAAGCCACTGACAAAATCTATGCCGAGCTTTTGGCTGCCGGTGCGGATGTATTGTTGGATGACCGCGACGAACGTGCAGGCGTATTGCTGAATGACTCCGAGCTGTTGGGTATTCCTCACCGCATAGTGATCGGCGATCGCGCATTGAAAGAAGGCAATGTCGAATATGCCGAACGCCGTGACAATCAGGCGCAAGCTGTTGCAGTATCAGAAGTTGTCGCCAAGGTTCTGGCCGCATTGAACGCTTAAGTCTTTTCAATCATGACAAGGCCGTCTGAAACTGATTATTTCGTTTCAGACGGCCTTTTTCTGTTTTAATAAATAATGTTTTTTCCGTAGCTCTCTAATATTTCTTTGATTTTCAAAATGGTTTCTTTAGGCGGCGGATGTACGCCTTTTAATTTGTATTTGTCGCCGCACAAAGCCCATTTGTGTGCGCCCAATTCGTGATACGGCAAAAGCTCGACCATTTCGACATTATCCATATCACCGATAAACTTGCCCAATAAATGCGCTGAACGCTCATCATCGGTATAACCGGGAACAACCACATAACGTACCCGTGTCGGCTGATTGCGTTCCGCAAGATAGCACGCAAATTTCAGCGTTTTGGTATTTGGGATACCGACAAGCACTTTATGGATTTCAGGATCGATTTGTTTTAAGTCGAGCATAACCAAATTGGTATGATCGAGCAAATCATCTAAAATAGAGTCATAGTGCAAAGCATAGCCATTGCTGTCGAGACAAGTATGGATATCGTGTTCCCGACAGGCCGTAAACCAATCGCGTACAAACTCATATTGCAATAACGGCTCGCCGCCGGTTGCCGTTACGCCTCCGCCTGTCGCACGCAGATAATGACGATAGGTCATGACCTGCTTCATCACGGTTGCCACATCCAATTCCTGCGCCTGCTCGGTATGGAGATCCCATGTGTCGCGATTATGGCAATACAGGCAGCGCATCAGACAACCTTGCAAAAAGAGCACGTAGCGCAAGCCCGGACCATCGACAGCACCGCAAGATTCAATCGAATGAATAATGCCTTTGCCGTTATAGTGACGGTGGCCAAGGTCTTTCAGTTCCGGCTCGGGGGTAATGGCAAAAGTCGTGGACATAGTGTTCGGCTCAAAAATATTTTTGCTTATATGGATTGTACGATAATAAAGGCCGTCTGAACATTTCAGACGGCCTTGGAGCTTTGTTTCAAAACAAACCAAATGCAAATTTAGCTTCCGGTTTGTTTTTCCCCCGAATTACATGGTTTCTGTGAACGTACGGGTAATCACGTCAAGCTGTTGTTCACGGGTCAACGAGTTGAAGCGAACCGCATAACCGGACACACGAATGGTCAACTGCGGATATTTCTCCGGATGGTGCATCGCATCTTCCAAAGTCTCGCGATTCAATACGTTGACGTTCAAGTGTTGACCGCCTTCCAAAATACCGTCTTCATGGTGGAAATAACCGTCCATCAGACCGGCAAGGTTGCGTTCGCGAGAATGCTCGTCTTTACCCAACGCGCCTGGAATAATGGAGAAGGTATAAGAAATACCGTCTTTGGCAAACTCAAATGGCAGTTTGGCTACGGAAGTCAATGAAGCGACTGCACCGTTGACGTCACGGCCGTGCATTGGGTTTGCACCCGGACCAAACGGAGCACCTGCACGGCGGCCGTCTGGAGTATTACCGGTTTTCTTACCGTAAACAACGTTGGAAGTAATGGTCAGTACGGACTGAGTCGGAGTGGCGTTGCGGTAAGTTTTGTGGGTTGCCACTTTTTTCATGAAGCGTTCCACCAAGTCGCAGGCAATGTCGTCCACGCGGTCGTCGTTGTTACCAAATTGTGGGTATTCGCCTTCGATTTCGAAGTCAACGGCAATGCCGTTCTCGTCGCGAATCGGTTTCACTTTGGCGTATTTAATGGCAGACAGAGAGTCGGCAGCCACAGACAAACCGGCAATACCGCAAGCCATCGTACGGATCACATCACGGTCATGCAATGCCATCAATGCGGCTTCGTAGCTGTATTTGTCGTGCATGTAGTGAATGATGTTCAACGCGGTAACGTATTGGGTTGCCAGCCAATCCATGAATTTGTCCATGCGCGCAAAGACAGTGTCGTAGTCCAAGACTTCGTCCATAATCGGTTCGGTTTTCGGACCAACTTGTTCTTTAGATTTTTCATCCACACCGCCGTTGATTGCGTACAGCAGGGTTTTTGCCAAGTTGGCACGAGCGCCGAAGAACTGCATTTGTTTGCCGACAATCATCGGGCTCACGCAACAGGCAATAGCGTAGTCATCGCTATTGAAGTCAGGACGCATCAAGTCGTCGTTTTCGTATTGGATAGACGAAGTGTCGATGGATACTTTTGCGCAGTACTCTTTAAAGCCTTGTGGCAGTTGTTCAGACCACAATACGGTGATGTTCGGCTCAGGAGACGGACCCATGTTGTACAAGGTGTGCAACACGCGGAAGTTGGTGCGTGTTACCAAGGTACGGCCGTCCAAGCCCATACCGCCGATAGATTCGGTTGCCCAAATCGGGTCGCCGGAGAAGAGTTGATCGTATTCCGGAGTACGCAGGAAACGAACCATACGCAGTTTCATCACCAAGTGGTCAATGAATTCTTGCGCTTGGGTTTCGGTAATCACACCGTTTTTCAGGTCGCGTTCGATGTAGATATCCAAGAATGAAGATACACGGCCGAAAGACATTGCCGCACCGTTTTGGGATTTAACGGCAGCGAGGTAGGCAAAGTAAGTCCATTGGATGGCTTCTTGTGCATTTTTTGCAGGACCGGAAATATCGTAGCCGTAAGAAGCTGCCATTTCTTTCATTTGGCCCAATGCTTTGTATTGCTCATTGATTTCTTCGCGGCGGCGGATCACTTCTTCCAAGTCCACACCGTTTTCCAAATCGGCTTGCAGTGAGTTGAACTGGTTGAGTTTGTCTTTCATCAAGAAGTCGATACCGTACAATGCAACACGACGGTAGTCACCGATAATACGGCCACGGCCATAAGCATCCGGCAGACCGGTAATCACGCCTGATTTACGGCAACGGCGGATGTCGGGAGTGTAAACGTCAAACACGCCTTGGTTATGGGTTTTGCGGTATTTGGTGAAAATTTCGCTGACTTCAGGATTCAATTCAACGTTGTACACTTTGCATGCGTCTTGCACCATTTTCAAACCGCCAAACGGCATGATGGAGCGTTTCAAAGGCTCGTCTGTTTGCAGGCCGACGATGGTTTCCAAATCTTTGTTGATGTAGCCTGGAGCGTGGCTGGTAATACCGGATATGATTTGCGCGTCGATTTTGTACGGCTCGTGCGTACGGTTTTCTACTTTAATACCTTCCAATACGTCCGCCCACAGTTTGGTTGTGGCTTCGGTTGCAGGTGCCAAGAAAGAGGCATCGCCTTCATAAGGCGTGTAGTTTTTCTGAATAAAATCGCGAACATCTACGTTGGTTTCCCAGTTGCCGCCAGTAAAACCTTCCCAAGCGGCTGGACGTTGCTGAACATCATTTGACATATCAAGCTCCTAATTTTATTGAAAATATAGACCGTAAATTTTCTGAAAGGATAGCACTAATACCCTTCCATTTACAGGAGTTTTCTTGAAATAAAATTACAGACTAGCCTTTTCTTGACTTACATCAATGAGAATAATTGTTACTTGGCACTACATCTCGGTTTCCAAACACTCGTGTTTAAAAACGGCGTAGAATACAAAAATCAGCCCTGAAGACAGACATCCTTCAGGGCTGAATTTTTATTGCATTTCATATAAAAGGCCGTCTGAAACATTCAGACGGCCTTTTATTCACTTAATCAATTAAGCAAACGGGTGGTGCAAAACGATGGTTTCTTCACGGTCAGGACCAGTTGAAACAATGGCTACAGGTGCACCGCACACTTCTTCAATACGTTTCAGATAAGCTTTAGCGTTTTCAGGCAGCTTGTCATATTCTTTCACGCCGAAAGTCGACTCGCTCCAACCCTGCATGGTTTCGTAAATCGGTTTGCAGGTTTCTACCGCATCGGAGCCGCAAGGCAGAATGTCGGTTTTGCTGCCATCAGGCAATTCATAACCTACACAGATATTGATGTTCTCAATACCGTCCATCACGTCCAGCTTGGTAATGCACATGCCGGAAATGCCGTTAACTTGAATAGAGCGTTTCAGAGCAGCCGCGTCAAACCAGCCACAACGACGCGCACGACCGGTTACAGAGCCGAATTCATGGCCGCGTTCAGCCAAGCCTGCGCCCACTTCGTCAAACAATTCAGTCGGGAATGGGCCGGAACCCACGCGGGTAGTATAGGCTTTAACGATACCCAAAACGTAATCCAGCATTTGCGGACCTACACCTGCACCGGCAGAAGCGGCACCAGCCAAGCAGTTGGAGGAAGTCACAAACGGATAAGTACCGTAGTCGATGTCCAGCAACGTACCTTGTGCACCTTCAAACAACAGGCTTTCGCCTTTTCGGTTTTTCTCGTTCAAAACACGGGAAACATCGGTAATCATCGGCGTAATGCGCGGTGCAACTTTTTCAATGACCGCCATCACATCTTCAACTTTTACCGGCTCGGCATTGTGCAGGTGTTGCAACTGAACATTGTAATAAGCCAAAACAGCTTCCAGTTTCTCAACCAGTTTTTCAGGGTGCAACAAGTCCACCACGCGAATCGCGCGGCGGGCAACTTTATCTTCATAAGCGGGGCCGATGCCGCGACCGGTTGTACCAATTTTGCCTTTACCCCGGGAAGCTTCGCGAGCTTGATCAAGCGCGATGTGGTAAGGCAGAATCAATGGGCAGGTTGGCGCAATTTTCAGACGGCCTTCGACGTTTTTCACACCGGCAGCGTTCAATTCATCGATTTCGCCCAACAATGCTTCAGGAGAAACGACAACACCTGAGCCGATGAAGCAGTCCAAAGTCTCATGCAAAATGCCGCTTGGAATCAGGCGCAAAATGGTTTTTTTGCCACCGACGACCAAAGTATGGCCGGCATTGTGGCCGCCTTGGAAACGTACTACACCACTGGTTTCTTCCGCCAGCCAGTCAACAATCTTACCTTTGCCTTCATCACCCCATTGGGCACCGATTACGACAACATTTTTAGCCATAGCCATCTAACCTTATTTCAGATACAAAATTTCAAAATAAAACTCAATCGTTCAAAGCGATTACTTTCCAAACGCCGTCTACCTGTTTCAGACGGCCTGTAACCTCTTCCGAACCGTTATAGCCGATACCGTAATCGATAACGACACATTGTCCTTGTTCGCGCAAAGCATCTACCACTTCTTGAGCCGCAGGCATGTCTTTTACATCGACAGCCACCACGGATTCCCGTCCGATAGCAGGAAGGCGGCCGATAAAGCTGCGTAAATCAAAACTGAATCCGGCTGCAGGACGCGCGCGTCCAAAGTATCCACCCAATCCGTCATAACGGCCGCCGCGTGCCACGGCATCATGACGGTTCGAACCATAAGCCGCGTAAAGCAAACCGGTATGGTAATTGTCAACGCGCAGTTCCGACAAATCGATATGCACTTTTTGATTTGGGAACGCATCGCATACTGCCTGCAATTCATCCAAGGCCGCACTGACTGCGGACAATTCCGGTAATTTCTCTCTAGCCAAAGTCAGCACTTCACGACCGCCGTACAGTCGGGGCAACAATGAAAACGCTTTTGCCCACATACCGTCGAGTTTCCACTCTTTGACCAACTGGCTGACGACCTCGGCATCTTTGTCCTGCATTGATGAAAGCAGGGTTGCCGATTGTTGCTCATCCAAATGCGCGGCATTTGCCAAAGCACGGAATACGCCGATATGACCCAATGAAAGCAAAACTTCGCCCATATCGGCGATTTTCATGCTTTTCAGCATCAAATCAATCAATTCAATATCCGCTTCAATGCCTTCCAAGCCGTACATTTCCGCACCGGCCTGTAAAGGCTCGCGCATATTGAGCAATCCGTCAGGCCGCGCATGAAGCACTGAACCTGCATAGCATAAGCGGTTGATGCCTTGATTGGCGGAAAGCAAGTGGGCATCAATACGCGCCACCTGCGGTGTAATATCCGCGCGGATACCGAGTTGACGGCCACTGAGCTGATCAACGACCAAAATGGTTTTCAACGACAAACCGGCATCGATATGCGTTAATAAGGAATGGCTGTATTCCATCAATGGCGGTTGCACCAATTCATAACCATGCACGCGGAACAAAGCCAATAGCCGCTCACGGGCGCTTTCCAGTTGTCGGGCATTGGTCGGTAACACGTCGGCAACGTGTTCAGGAAGCTGCCAAGACTTCATGAGAATCTACCTCTGTTTTTTTGTAAACATAAAGGGCTGCTTAAATTTAAAACCAAATCAGCCTGACGACTGAAATTTTCCTGAATGCATCAATAGCAAATCTGATGCGGCTTCAACAAAACTGATTTTAAATTTAAACAGCCCCTGAGTAACGGCTTCAAACCGTCGAGTTATTAAAATCAGACTTTACCATATTAAAACGAATTTTGCACCCTGTTTACAGAGAGCGTAAAAAACATTAAAAACAAAGGCCGTCTGAAAACCAAATGCATAGCTGCATCGTTTTCAGACGGCCTTATTCATGCCTGAACAACTCGACGATTAACGCCAGTAACGCCACCAAGGCATATCGTCAGATCGCCATTCGTGTTGCAAGAACGGGCTTTGCGGGAAGTTGGTTTCCAAAACGCGGCGCGTATCGGCAGCCAGTTGCGGCTTGTCCAGTTTTTTGTACGCCAATTCCATCATCGCCAAAGCTTCTTCGACGTAACGGGTATTTTGGTAACGGGCGACGATTTTTTGCGCGCGGTTGACCGCTGCGACATAAGCACCGCGTTTCATGTAATAACGCGCCACAGACATCTCGTTACCGCCCAAAGCGTCCACCAACTTAGCCATACGCTCGGTTGCATCGGCAGCGTATTTGCTGTTTGGATAACGTTGAACCAACTCTGCAAACGCCTGATAAGCATCGCGGTTGGCTTTCGGATCGCGGTCGGACCAGTCTTGGGAAGCCAGCTTGTTCAAGAAAGACTGGTCTTCGTTAAACAGGACCAGACCTTTCAAGTACAGCGCGTAGTCCATATTCGGATGTTGCGGATGATGGCGTTGGAAGCGCGCAATGGCAGCCAAGGCTTTTTCCGGCTCATCGTCTTTATAATAGGCATACGCCGTATCCAACTGGGACTGCTGTGCATAGCGGCCGTTTGGAAAACGGGACTCTAAAATTTCGTATAACTTGACAGCTCGCGTATAATTGTTGCTGTTCAATTCGTCTTGCGCTTCGGCATAAAGCTTTTCCACACTCCAATCTTGAGTAATTTGGGCGTCTTTATCGATTGTGCCTTTATTTGCGCAGGCACTCAGTGCCAAACCTAAAGAAACTACTAAAAGAATTTTTTTCATGCAGAATACTTCCTTTGATAACGAAGCAGATTATAGCGATGATTTAGACTTTCCGTCATCCCCTGAAACAGAAAGTTGTGTTAATTTGACCGTTCCGCTCGAAATGGCAGGCGGAAGGCTGGATGCCGTATTGGCCAAACTCATGCCCGACTACTCGCGCAGCCGCCTGAGTTCGTGGATTAAAGAGGGTGCAGTCATTGTAAACGATAAGCCCGCGCAACCCAAAGATAAAATGATAGGCGGTGAATTGATTGCCGTTACGGTACGTCCGAGCGAAGAAAACCTCGCATTCACGCCCGAGCCTATGGATTTAGACATCATTTATGAAGACGATACCGTCATCGTCATCAACAAACCGGCCGGATTGGTCGTCCATCCTGCCGCAGGCAACTGGAGCGGCACCCTGCTCAACGGCCTGTTGGCGCACTGTCCCGAATTAAGCCAAGTGCCGCGTGCGGGCATCGTACACCGTTTGGACAAAGAAACCAGCGGTCTGATGGTGGTCGCCAAAACCTTGCCAGCGCAAAACTCACTGGTTCAACAGCTTCAAGAGCGCACAGTCAAACGCATTTACCGTGCAGTCGCCAACGGCATTGTTCCTTTCGACGGCAAAATCGAAACCCAAATCGGCCGCGATCCGCACAACCGCCTGAAAATGGCAGTCGTCAAATTCGGCGGCAAACCTGCCATTACCCACGTCAAAGTGTTAGAACGCTATCTTTCCCACAGCTACATCGAATGCTCGCTCGAAACCGGCCGCACACACCAAATCCGCGTTCATATGCGCGAAGCCAACCATCCGCTGGCCGCCGACCCTGTTTACGGCAACCTGCGCCATCCATGCAGCGATGCGGTTAAAGAAGCCATCAAAGCCCTAGGCGCGCGCCAAGCCCTGCATGCCTACCGCTTGAGCTTTGTACACCCGAAAACCGGCGAAACCGTTTCCTTTGAAGCGCCTATACCTGACGATATGTACCACCTGCTTTCCGTCCTGCGTCTGGAAGCCGGTTTAGATTCGTCCCTAAGCAACGAGGAAGAATGGCAAGAGAAATTCGGCATGGACGATGACGACGATTGGAATGAAGACGACTACGATGTCGAAGTCGTTTATGTAAGGGATTAAACCCATTTTTCAGACGGCCTAAAATATTATCTGAGGCCGTCTGAAATCAATCCGTTCCAACTATCTCAGCGATTCAAAGATTATGAAAACCATCACAGATACCCTAAACCTCGCTCCCCAAGGCAAGAATTTTTTGACTGCCGACTGGCCTGCCCCTGCCAATGTCAAAACGCTTATTACCACGCGCAACGGCGGTGTCAGCGAAAGCGTGTACCGCAGCCTGAATGTCGGTTCGCACGTCGGCGACAATCTGGAAGCCGTACTCCGCAACCGCGAAATCGTACAGGAACAAGTCGGCCTGCCCGTAGCCTACCTTAATCAAATCCACAGCAGCATTGTTGTAAATGCCGCAGAAGCATTAGGCAATACGCCTGACGCCGATGCCTCGGTTGATACGACGGGTACGGTTGCCTGCGCCTCAATGACTGCCGATTGCCTGCCTGTCTTATTTTGCGACAAAGCAGGGACCGTTGTTGCGGCGGCTCATGCAGGTTGGCGCGGTTTGGCCTGTGGCGTTTTGCAAAATACCATTGCGGCAATGAATGTCGAGCCACTGGAAATCATGGCCTATCTCGCCCCTGCCATCGGCCCTGATGCGTTTGAGGTGGGGCAAGATGTATTTGATGCGTTTTGCACCCCCATGCCGGAAGCTGTCGATGCGTTTGAAGACATCGGCGGCGGCAAATACCTTGCCGACATTTACGCTTTGGCGCGTATGATTCTGCATCGCGAAGGCGTGAACATGATTTATGGCGGCACCCATTGCACCGTCTTGGAACGCGATACTTTCTTCTCCTATCGCCGCGACGGACAAACCGGCCGCATGGTCAGCCTGATTTGGTTGGAAAAATAAGATTTGCGCCATCAAAGACAAGGCCGTCTGAAATACTTTCCGTTTACGGTTTCAGACGGCCTAAACATTATTCGTTATAATCCGACGATACCGTAACTGGTTTCAACGAAGGAATATCCAATGAAAAAAATCCTATTGCCTGCACTCGCCCTATTGCTTGCCTCTTGCGGTTTCCACCTGAAAGGCACTGGCGTAACTTCGCAGCCGCTACCTTATCAAAACTGGCATGTAGAAGGCGGAGCCGTCATGCAAAAAGCGCTGGAAAATGCCTTACGCCGTGCCGACGGTCATCCGGTTAGCGAAGCCGAATCACAAATCACCCTGCGCGTTGTCGACTTTCAAAAACGCCGTGATATCTACACCATCACCCGCGCTGCCGCGATTAACGAATACCTGCTGGCCATGACCGTCAAAGCCCAAGCCTTCCGCAATGGCGAGCCGGTTGGCGAACCGATGGAAGTTAAGGTTCACCGCACCATGGATTACGCCGACAGCGAAGTTTTGGGCAAACAGGAAGAGGAAGAAACCATTTGGTCTGAAATGCGCATCGACGCCGCAGATCAAATCGTCCGCCGCCTGACTTTCCTGAAGGCGCAATAATGGCTGCCGCACCCATTGAGAGCCTGCGCCCGGATACGCCGCTCCAACCGTTGTACATTATTCACGGCGAAGAGGATTTGTTGCGCATCGAGGCTTTGGATACGCTGCGCGCAGCCGCAAAAAAACAAGGTTATCTCAACCGCGAAGTCTATACCGCCGAAAACAATTTTGACTGGAACGAGCTGTTGCAAAGTGCCGGCAGCGCAGGTTTATTTGCCGATTTAAAACTGCTGGAAATCCACATCCCCAACGGCAAGCCCGGCAAAAACGGAGGCGATGCCCTGCAAACCTTCGCCGAACGCCTGCCCGAAGATACGGTTACGCTCATCCTCCTGCCTAAGCTTGAAAAAGCGCAAATCCAGTCCAAATGGTTTTCCGCATTGGCAGGCAAAGGCATCGTCTTAGAAGCCAAAGCCGTTGCGCCATATGCTTTGCCGCAATGGATACAGGGCCGCCTGAAACAGCAGGGTTTGGATATCGAACCTGAAGCACTCGCCCTTTTTGCCGAGCGCGTCGAAGGCAATCTTTTGGCCGCCCGTCAGGAAATCGAAAAACTCGCCCTGCTCCATCCCCAAGGCCATTTAATCAATATTGCCGACGCAGAAGCCGCAGTTGCCACTGTCGCCCGCTTCGACGTATTCCAACTGGCAGGCGCATGGATGAAAGGCGATGCCCTGCGCGTTTCCCGTTTGCTGGACGGTTTGGAAGAAGAAGGCGAAGAGCCGGTTTTGCTGTTGTGGGCGGTTGCCGAAGACATCCGCACCCTAATCCGCCTCACTGCCGCACTCAAGCAAGGCCAAAACATCCAAAGCCTGCGCAACAGCCTGCGCTTATGGGGCGACAAACAGACCCTTGCACCGATGGCTGCCAAACGCATTTCCATCAACCGCCTGCTCGATGCGCTCAAAACCTGCTCCAAAATCGACCGTATCATCAAAGGCGCGGAAGAAGGCGATGCATGGATCGAGTTCAAACAGCTCGTTACCTCGCTGGCCGCCTGAAACCGTTGCCACGCGTCAAGAAACTTGCACGCAATACGCCCCAAAAACAGAAAATACTGTAAAATAGCGTAAACTTAAATTCAGGCCGTCTGAACCTCGCATTTCAGACGGCCTCTTCCAGCAAAAAACAAGGAAACACCAACCATATGGATAATAAAACCAAACTTCGCATCGGCGGTCTGGCCCTGCTGACCACTGCCGTATTAAGCCTCATCATCGTTCTGATCGCCGATTCATGGCCGCTGGCCATTCTGTTGGCCGTCATCATCGTGGCCGCTGCCGCAGGCGGTTTCGTTTGGACTTCACGCCGTCAGCAACGCCAATTCCTCGAGCGCCTGAAAAAATTCGACATCGATCCGGAAAAAGGCCGTATCAACGAAGCCAACCTGCGCCGCATGTACCACAGCGGCGGCCAACATCAAAAAGACGCGATTACCTTGGTTTGCCTGTCACAAAAATGTTCCGTTGACGAAGCGCACGCCATCTTCAAAAAGCGTCCGACCCGTCAGGAAATGAACCAAATGGCTGCCCAACAGGCACGCGGTCAAAAACGTCCACATCGCTAATCCCGACAGTAACAGGCCGTCTGAACATCCTATCCCGTTTCAGACGGCCTGTTTTTATTTCCAACAAACCCATTTCCGTTTCCATCGCATTATGACCCGTCTTCCTACCGCCCCACTCAAACGCCGCCTCGCCGCATTGGTTTACGAACTTCTGCTGACCGGCGCCGTTACCAGCATTTCCGCCCTTGCAGCCGGCATTGTCGCCATCTTTCTCAATCCCATTTCCACGCGTCTGTCCATGCTGACAACCTGTCTGATTCTGTTCTACGCATGGTGGCTCTACTTTCGCGCCAACTGGCACAAAAAAGGCCAAACCCTCGCCATGCAGACATGGAAAATCGGTTTAGCCGATAAAAACGATACCCAACCGCCTCTGCCACAGCTGCGCCTGCGCTTTATTTGGGCAAGCATTTTCATTGTGTTCATTCCCCTATTTGCCTACGCCGGATTGCGCCATCTGCTCAATATCCCTCCTAAAGGCGCATTCGGCGCCGCGCTCATTTGGCTCATTCTGCCATGGGGTTTCGCCCTGTTCCATCCCGACCGCCAGTTCCTCTACGACTTCTTGGCTGGAACAAGGCTGGTGGATTTGAATCAGAAGAAAACAAACGAATAAAATCCAAAAGCGGCTCAAACTCTTAATAAAATAAAGGCCGTCTGAAACTCAAGATAAGTTTCAGACGGCCTTTAATCATAACATCAAGCAATGATTATTCTTGCCAACGTTTGAACACCAGCGAAGTATTGACGCCGCCAAAAGCAAAGTTATTGCTGACCACATAATCGGTTTGAATCTCGCGTCCGCCTGTTTGAATGTAATCCACCTTACCGCAACGCGGATCGATGTTTTCCAAATTGACGGTCGGCGCAAACCAGCCGTTGTTCATCATTTCGATGGTAAACCAGGCTTCCAATGCACCGCAGGCGCCGAGTGTATGGCCGAGATAGCTTTTTTGCGAACTCATGGGAATGAATCCAAACACGGCTTCGGTCGCTAATGTTTCGGCAATATCGCCTTTTTCGGTCGCCGTACCGTGACCGCTGACATAGCCGACTTTATCAGGCGTAATACCTGCATCTTTCAGCGCAAGCTCCATACATTTTTGCATGGTCTCTTTTTGCGGTTGAGTAACGTGGCTGCCGTCACTGTTGGCGCCATAGCCGACAAGCTCGGCATAGATTTTCGCACCGCGCGCACGAGCGTGTTCCAATTCTTCCAATACGAATATGCCTGCACCTTCGCCGATGACCAAGCCGTCTCGAGCGTTGTCGTAAGGGCGTGGCGTCAGCTCAGGTTCGCCGTTGCGGCGGCTGGCGGCATAAAGCGAGTCGAATACATACACTTCGGACGGACAAAACTCTTCGCCGCCGCCAGCCAGCATCATATCAATCAGGCCGTATTTAATCGCTTCATAGGCATAACCAATGCCTTGGCTGCCCGAAGAACACGCGCTTGAAGTCGGAATAATGCGGCCTTTCAAGCCGAAGAAAATACCGATATTGGCGGCAGTCGTATGCGGCATCATGCGCACATAAGTATTGGCGTTAAAATTGCGCGATGTGCCTGTCAGCAAAAGTTCGCCCATATCGCCAATGTCTTTAGTACTGCCGACAGACGAACCGCACGCTACGCCCATACGGCCGTCGGTAATGCGTTCATCCCCCAGCAAACCTGCATCCGTCAAAGCTTGTTCCGCCGCATCGACACACAAATGCGATACGCGCCCCATGCTTCTGAGCTGCTTGCGCGTCCAATGTTCGGGAGGAGAATAGCCTTCAATCGGCGCACCCAGTTGCGCTTCTAATTCAGGAAAGCGTTCGCTCCAGTCCATGTGTTTGACTGCGTTTTTTTCGGCTTTAAAGGCCGTCTGAATACTTTGCCAATCACGGCCGAAAGCGGTAATACCGCCGATACCTGTTACAACGACTCTTCTGGTATTCAACACAAACCTCCGTTCACAGCAATCACTTGGCGCGTAATGTACGCCGCTTTTTCATCCATTAAAAAGCGCACCGCATGCGCCACTTCCTCGGGCAATCCCATACGTGCGGCAGGGACGGCCTTTAAGATTTCTTCAACAGGTACGTTCTCATCGATAATATCAGTATCGATAAGGCCCGGCGCCACGCAGTTGACGGTAATTTTGCGTTTTGCCAACTCAACCGCCAAGGCTTTTGCCGCGCCGATTAGGCCCGCTTTGGACGCGCTGTAATTGACCTGACCGCGGTTGCCCGTCAAACCGGACACCGACGCCATGCACACAATCCGTCCGGCTTTGCGGCGGCGGATCATCGGCATGGTCAAAGGGTGCAACACATTATAAAAACCGTCCAAATTGGTACGCAGCACCAAGTCCCAATCGTCATCAGTAAACGCAGGAAACGCATTGTCGCGCGTCAGGCCGGCATTCAACACCACGCCGTAATATGTGCCGTTTGCCTCAATGTCGGCAGTCAAAATTTCACGGCAGGCCTCTCGGTCGGACACGTCAAACTGCAACACGCGCGCATTTCTACCCAATATACGGATTTCTTCCGCGACGGCTTCCGCTTCATCGCGGCGGCTGCGGCAGTGGACGACAATATCAAAGCCATCCTGCGCCAAACCAAGCGCGACGGCTTTGCCGATACCGCGATTAGACCCTGTAATTAAAATAGTTTCACTCATACGTTTTCTCACTATATCGACAGGCCGTCTGAATCTTTGTCTTTTCAGACGGCCTTGTAAACGGTTTAAATGATTTGACCGTCTTTCGGACTGTACACATTCAAAGAAGCTTTTGCCAGTAAACCGTCCGGCGGCAACAGATGCTTCACATCCTCCGGCGCATCCGTCCAGCGCAACTCGCAATCAAATACACCCATGCCGCCCAAATCCTGAATGGACACATGCGCCCTGACTTCCAACTCAGTACCGACAGGCACGGAATCGGCAAACAAATCCAGCTTGCGCGTTCCCAATAAAAAACCCAAGCGGACAGGTTCTCCGGCCTTTAAAGCCTCAATGCCTGCAAACGCGCCTATGCCCTGCGCCATCAATTCCATATAAGCTATAGACGGCAACACGCCATCCTTCAGCAAAATATGCTTGTCGCCAACCGGCGCACGGCAAACCGTGTAGTCATCGCCAAATTCTTTCACACAATCGATTAGCACCATATGTCCGCTGTGCGGAAGCAGCGAAGCCACATCATAAATCGGGGCACTCGGTATTGAAGGCATAAAATGTCATCCGGGAATAAATTACGTTACAATATGCATTATAACAGAGCCTAGCTTTTACTAACCCATTTCATTACAATGTATGAAAATGTAAAACATTGAAAGACATCATGCCTCAAAACGTTTGCCGTTTCAGCTTCAATATCGCCGCATGGCAGGCCTCCTCCAGCAAAATCAGTACGCCGGAGCAATGGCAGGACTGGGCGCAGGGAAAACTCGATACCGCCTCACTACCGGAGTGCAAACCCGCGCTCTCCTTTTTGCCGCCTATGCAACGCCGCCGCTTGGGAAAAGCGGCGCGCTTGGTTTGTGATGCCGCATGGAATCTGGCCGACCAATATCCTGAAAGCGTACCGGTGTACGTTTCGCACGACGGCGAAAGCAACCGCAGCTTTGAATTGTGGCAAGAGCTTTTGAACACGCATACCGTATCGCCAACCTCATTCGGCCTGTCCGTTCACAATGCAACGATTGGGCAATGGTCGATGTTGCGCAAAGACATGAGCGAGCATACCGCGTTGGCCGTTGCCGCCGATTCCTTTGAAACCGCGCTGGCCGAGGCATTTGCGCTTTTACAAGACGATGCAACATCCGTTTTAGTGATTGTCGCCAATGATCCGTTGTCTGAAGACTATCCCGTCTTGGCTACCCGTGCGCCGTTTGCCTATGCATTGGCACTGGTCATCACCAAAGGCGAAGACTATACCTTAAGCTTGGAAACCACATCAGCAAGACCCTCTGAAAACCCTAACGATACAACAGTCGAGCCCTATTGGAGCAGCTTGGAGTGGGTACGCTTCCTACTTTCAGACGGCCGACAACACACGCAACACTATGCCGGTAGAAACTGGCACTGGCAGAAAAACGCATGAAGACTTTAGACTATTTCCGTCGCTTTTTTGCCACACTCTTCGGCTTCATCCTCTTCGGCGTTGCAGGCGTATTGTTCAAAATCGCACTTTTACCCTATACACTCAAATCAACCAAAGGCGACATCAAACGCCAACTTGAAGCAAGACGCATGATAGGCAGAGTTTGGCGTTTCTTTGTCGGCTACCTGCAATGGTCGGGAGTATTAAGCGTCCGTTTCAACGGATTGGAAAAACTCGGCAGGCCCGGCCAGCTCATTCTTGCCAACCATCCCTCGCTTTTGGATATCGTCTTGCTGATCAGCCACTATTCCGAGCCGAACGTACTGGTTAAAAAAGACCTGTTGCACAACCCCAGCATGAAAAGCCAGATTATCGCTTCAGGCTACATCCCCAACGACGAAAGCATGGAAATGTTGGAAGAAATCGACGCCGTGTTCAAAAGCGGGCAAAGTATGCTGATTTTCCCCGAAGGCACGCGCACAGGCTGGGACGGACAGGTTAAAATGCACCGTGGCGCGGTATCGCTCGGTTTGCGCAGCGCATCGGTCATCACCCCCGTGTGCATCAAAATGACGCCGCCCAATTTCAAAAAAGGCCAGCCTTGGTACAAAATACCGCCGCACAAAATCCATTATGAAATCACCGTCGGCGACGACATCCTGCCCGAAGAATGGCTGGAGGAAAAACCCTTACCCATCGCCGCAAGGCGTTTAAACGAATACCTTCAAGACTATTTCACAAGGAAAACCACATGAATAACTTAGAAAACCAAATCAAAGAATTGATCATCGACAGCTTGGGGCTGGAAGACATCACCCCTGCCGACATCGGCAGCGAAGACCCGCTCTTCGGCGACGAAGGCTTGGGTCTGGATTCTGTCGACGCGCTGGAACTCGGTTTGGCAGTGCAAAAAACCTTCGGCTTCCAGCTCGACGGCGAAAACGACAACCTGCGCGAAAACTTCGCCAACGTCAAAACACTGGCAGAATTCGTCAAAAGCCGTCAGGCATAAAAGGAGAAGCGATATGACCGAACAAGAAGTACGCACCCTTCTGACCGATGCACTGGTCAACCTGTTTGAAATCGGACCGGAACGCATCAAACCCGAAACCAACCTCTACGAAGATTTGGAAATCGACAGCATCGACGCCATCGACCTTATCGACCACATCAAACGCGAAACCGGCCGCAAACTGCAAGCCGAAGACTTCCGTAATGTGCGTACTGTAGAAGACGTGGTTCAAGCGGTTTTGAAAGTACAACAAGATTCCTGATTCCGCTTTGAATCAGCATATTTTCAGACGGCCTTGTCAATCCGCAAGGCCGTCTGAAAATCAATCATAACCATGAAAATATTAGGAAAACTCCTACTGACCCTCGCCAGCCTCGCCTATCCGCTCCTATGGTATTACGGCAGGGAAAACGGCGCGTTCGTCTGGCTTGCCGCCGCCATGTGCATCCTGTGGCTGATACGCGCCGCCATGCCGCAAACCACAGCCCAACGCATTACGGCGATTATCCTTGCCGCCTTTTTCGCCGCCGTACTGATTTTCAGACGACCCGACTCGATGTATTGGTATCCCGTCGCCGTCAACGCGCTGATGCTTGCCGTTTTCGGCGGTAGCCTGTTTGCCAAACAAACCGTCATCGAACGCCTCGCCCGACTGCAACATCCCGACCTGCCGCCCGAAGGCGTGCGCCACACTCGACGCGTTACGCAAATCTGGTGCGCGTTCTTTATCTTCAACGGCGCAACCGCTGCCATTTTGGCAGGCTTGCAATATTACGATTGGTGGGCGGCTTATACAGGCATCGTGTCGTATGTGTTAATGGGGCTTTTATTTGCTGGAGAGTGGGTGTATCGGAAAGCCGTATTGAAGGTGTAGGTCGTCTGAAAACGCATCAATCATTACTCATTTCATATCAAAGGAAAATACAGCTTCAACAACGAGGGCATTCTCGAATCACAGCACGCGAAAGGTTTGGTATAACTTGGTATTGGAGAGAGTTTTCAGATTAGATTATCAACCCCGCAGGCTGTGGTTACCCTTTTTACCACCATTCCTGTACTGACCGGAATGACGGTAGTTAGATTTTGACAGACAACTGCAACATACCTTTGCTTCTTTACTTTTGGAATGTTGTTTTTCCAACCCAACCTAAACTTACCTAAGATATTAATAAAAAGGAAACAATCAATGAAAATGATTTCTTACTGGAAAGGGATTGACGGTCAACCAGAACCCTTGGAGATTTATGAAGACAAAGAGGGGCTAGTCTTTATTATTGGTACATATAATCACAAAAACCAAAATAAAGCCGAAAAAGCATTGGGCATTCATTGGGGAGATTACCCTCAATCAAGAGGTATTTTGGCTCCTTGCGTCATACCTGCTGAAACACGTTCCGCAATCCTTGCAGGTTTACTGCATCAAGCTATTAATAAACAAGATATGAAAGCCATTAATCGCATTTCCGATGCAATTAATTTCTTTATTAATTAATAAATTATAATTATGCGCCTTACCCAAATCCTATCCCCCGATCTACCCCAACATGACCTTATCGCCACCCATCCGAATTGGACGCGTGCTGATTTCAACCGTGCGGTTTTTCATCTGTCAGGCCGTCTGAAACAGGCAGGCGTGCGAACGGCCGCGTTGTGGTTTGATGATGCCGCGCTGTTTGCCTGTGCTGTGTTGGCAGTGTGGCATTCTGGCGGAAAGGTTTTATTGCTGCCCAATTTGGCGCAAGACAATGTGGCGTGGGGGAAAACGGCAGAAGCGTTTTTAACGGATTCAACAGATAAAAAGCTGTCTTCAGACGGCCTAAACATCTGGCACTTGCCTGATGTATTAGCTAAAACAGATTTGGAAGGGCTGAACACCTATCCTGAAAACTATCTGATTCCCGACCATGCCGAAGCATGGCTGAAAACGTCGGGCTCCAGCGGCGAAGCGCAGATTATTGTGAAAACCGCCGCGCAAATGCAGGCAGAAGCCCTGACTTTAGCAAATACGCTGCCATTTGGACAACATGGTGAAACTGTGGTTGGCAGCGTGATCCCGCAACACCTTTACGGCTTCACGTTCCGCTTCGCACTCGCGCTGACAATGGGTTGGACTATGGAACGACAGCAGGCGGTTTATCCGGAAAACCTGCTTTCCAGCACGGCCGCACATGATAAAGTGGTTTGGATTGCCAGCCCGGCCGTACTCAACCGCTTGGGTGAAAACCGCAACTGGCAAAGTATCGGCCATAAAATTGCAGGCATTGTCTCGGCCGGTGGTGCATTGCCCGCAGCCACGGCGGATTTGCTGCAACAAGCTGCCGTCCGCCCGTTTGAAGTCTATGGCAGCACCGAAACCGGCGTGATTGCCTCACGTTGCGAACGCCAAGAATGGCAGCCTTTCAAAGGCGTGGAAATCGGACAAAACGAAGAAGGCGCACTTTGGGCTTCTTCGCCTTGGTCGCCCGAACGCCGTCAAACAGCCGATTTGATCGAGCCGCAAGATGACGGTTTTCTGTTACTCGGTCGCCAAGACCGCATTATTAAATTTGAGGACAAACGCGTGTCGCTGACCCAAATCGAACACGAACTTTTACAACACCCTTGGATTGCCGATGCCCACTGCGGCCGCCATCCGCAACATCAACGCATTGCCATATGGGCGGCATTGAACGCAGACGGTATCGCCGCCTTGCGTGAGAAAGGCCGTGCTGCGGTTGCCGATACGCTTAAACGCCATCTGGCCGCCACGCAGGACACCATCGCCCTGCCGCGCTACTGGCGTTTTACCGATAGCCTGCCGCGCAACGCCCAAGCCAAAATCGCTGCGGCGGATTTTCAGACGGCCTTTACCGTTGCCCAAACTTCGCCCGTTTGGTCGAAAACATCATCTGACGACGAAACCAATACCGAAACTTTTATCGGGCGCGTGCCTTTGGATTTGGTTTATTTCGGCGGCCATTTTGCCACCTTCCCGCTGGTTCCAGGCGTGGTCGAGCTGCAATGGGTGCGCAACCTGATCGCGTCCAAGCCATGGAGTAAACAGCGCGTTATCCGCATTGAAAATCTAAAATATCAGCAGTTTATCCGTCCTCACGATGAAGTGTCGGTAGAGCTGAAATATGATGAAGGTAAAAACAAACTGAGCTTTAAAATCAACAACGGAGAGCATCCGTGTGCATCAGGACGGATTGTGTTTGAGGCCGTCTGAATATACTTATTAACTTTTTAGTGGAAAACCAACAATATGCAACTCTTCCCTGCCCTAGAACAACGCTATTCCCACGAACACCAGTCCGCAGGCGAGGCTCAACGTCTGGCTCAAGAAATCGCTTTTGCACCGATTGTGTTCCAAGTTTCCCGCCTGATGGTGAAATTTGGCATTCTGGACCTGCTGAACGACCATCCAGACGGCCTCACTCAAGCCGAAATTGCCGAAAAAGCGAAAATCAGCAACTACGCGGCACAAGTCCTGCTGGAAGCCTCGCTGTCTATCGGCACTGTCTTGACTCGCGACAACCGCTATTTCATCAGCAAGGCCGGTTGGTTTGTCCTCAAAGACAAAATGGCCCGCGTCAATATGGATTTCACGCAGGAAATCTGCTACCAAGGCATGTTTGATCTGGAAAAAACCCTGCAAACCGGCAAGCCCGAAGGCCTGAAAGTATTCGGCGACTGGCCGACCATTTACGAAGGCTTGTCTTCATTGCCAAGCATCGCGCAGGAAAAATGGTTTGCATTCGACCATTATTATTCCGACAACTCCTTCGCAGAAGCACTCAACACCGTGTTCGCCAAACCGGTTAAAAAACTGCTCGATGTCGGCGGCAATACCGGCCGCTGGGCGGAGCAATGCGTCAACCACAATGCCGAAGTCGAAGTAACCATCATGGATCTGCCGCAACAAATCGGCTTGATGCGCGAAGCGACCAAAGGCAAAAACGGCGCAGACCGTATCCATGCTCATCCGGCCAACCTGCTTGATCCTGAAATTCCGTTCCCAACCGGTTTTGACGCCATCTGGATGAGCCAATTCCTAGACTGTTTCACCGAAGAACAAGCCACCAGCATTCTTCAACGCGCCGCTGCATCTATGAGCGAAAACACCAGCCTCTACATCATGGAACCTTTCTGGGACAGACAACGCTACGAAACCGCCGCCTACTGCCTGACCATGACCAGCCTGTATTTCACTGCCATGGCCAACGGCAACAGCAAAATCTTCCACTCTGAAGACCTGATCCGTTGCGTTGAAAAAGCCGGATTGAAAGTCGCGGAAATTTCAGACGGCATCGGCCGAGGCCACAGCATCTTGCGCTGCGTTAAGGCCGTCTGAACATCATCTTTTAAACCCTAAAAAGAAACCGACCCCAACAGCCATTTCGGCTATCGGGGTCGGTTTGTTTTTAGGTATCAGCCTTAAAACATCAGCCGCGCAACATCCATACTGCGCACACTAAAGCAATCGCCACCAACAAAGCGGCAAACAGTTGTCCCATTCCGGCCAATTTAGGCTGCTTGGCATCGATGGTTTTAAAGCCGTTAATCATCGGCGTAATCAAATCCTGTTTTTTCACAAAGCGATACAGCAAAACAGCCGCGATATGTACGCCCGCCAAAACAGCTAAGACATTAAAGAAATTGACATGGACTTTTCGCGCCAGCGTACCGGCGTGTTCGCTGACCAAATGATTCAAAAAGCCGGAATTGGTAAACGTATTTTCATCGGCGGCAAATAAGCCTGTGGTCGTCTGAAAAACCAAGGCTGCCAATAAAGCGATCACCATCAGCGCACCCAAAGGATTGTGGCCGACCAATTCGTCTTCAGACATTTGGCCTTGCGTATAGCGGCGGATTTCGGAAAACGGGCGCACAAATCGGCTGAATTTTGCCGTATCGCTGCCCCAAATCCCCCAACACAAGCGGAAAAACACCAAAGCCAGCATCAACAAGCCGCCGCGCAAGTGCCATACCAGCATATCGCCGCCTTGGGTTGCGCTGTACCACATGAATCCCATCAATAATACCAAGAGCCAATGGAACAGGCGCGTTGGTGCGTCCCAAACTTTTATTTTTTGCTTCATTACCTTTTACTTTCTGATTTAAAATTAAATTTCTTATCTTGGAAGGTTACGCCATGCAGCCCATCTACACGCTTCCCGAATCGCTTCAAGCTTTTCAGACGGCCTTAGCATTTCCCGACGTATTCCGCCCCCGCGCCCAAGAATCGCACAAAGGCACATACGGCACGCTTGCCATTATCGGCGGCGCAACAGGAATGAGCGGTGCGGTGGTTTTGGCAGCCACAGCCGCGATGTATCAAGGGTGCGGCAAGGTCTGGGCTGGCTTCAATCAAGCCACGCTGCCCTTTGCCATTATTCCCAAACGCCCTGAAATTATGCTCGCCACTGCGGCCCAACTGATGGAGCGCAACGATGTCAGCGCACGCGTAATCGGCTGCGGCTTTGGTTTGGATGGATTATCAGAGCAGCTGCTGCCCCAAATCCTGTCTACACACCATGACCAGCCTTTATTGCTCGATGCAGATGCTTTGACACTGCTTGCCCGCTCTTCCGAATTAACCGAACGCCTCAAATTGTACAAACATATCGTCCTGACACCTCATCCGGCCGAAGCCGCCCGCCTACTCTGCACCGATACCCAATCAATTCAAGCCGACAGGCAAAAAGCCGTGACCGAAATCAGCCGTAAATATGGCGCGACCGTTGTATTGAAAGGCCATCATACATTGGTGGCCACGGCAGACGGCATAGTCTATACCAACACCAGCGGCAATGCCGGTTTGGCCACCGCGGGCAGCGGCGATGTCTTAAGCGGCATTATCGGCAGCCTGCTGGCGCAAGGCATTCCGACATTCCAAGCCGCCTGCGCCGGCGTATGGCTGCACGGAGCGGCGGCCGATGTCATCAAATACAGCAGCCAAATCGAAACCGGTATGCTCGCCGGAGAAATCGCACCTGTCGCCCGATGGCTGCGCAATATTTTATCAAAAGAATAATGCCGTCTATATAGCAAATACAAATCACAGGCCGTCTGAAAATCAATTCTTATCTTCAGACGGCCTTATTTATTTTAATCCATTTTGCAAATTAAGGTTAAGGCGTGTATCCTTGGTTTCCCTTAAAAACAACTTCACAACATATCATCATGAATACCCTCAACAAAATCAGTAATTTTATCGGAAAGACCTTTTCCCTCTGGGCCGCGCTCTTTGCCGGCATCGCTTTTTTCGCACCCGACACCTTCAAATGGGTCGGCCCTTACATTCCTTGGCTACTGGGCGTCATCATGTTCGGCATGGGCTTGACCCTCAAACCCTCCGACTTTGACATTTTGTTCAAACACCCCAAAGCCGTCATTATCGGCGTGATTGCCCAATTCGCCATCATGCCTGCAACTGCCTATCTGCTGGCGAAAGTGTTGAATCTGCCCGCCGAAATCGCGGTCGGTGTGATTTTGGTCGGCTGCTGTCCGGGCGGTACGGCTTCCAATGTGATAACCTATTTGGCGCGCGGCAATGTGGCTTTATCGGTTGCCGTTACGTCGGTTTCCACCCTGATTTCCCCATTGCTGACCCCTGCCATCTTCCTGATGCTTGCCGGTGAAATGCTGGAAATCCAAGCGGGCGGTATGTTGATGTCCATCGTCAAAATGGTTTTGCTCCCCATCGTTTTGGGCTTGATTGTCCATAAAGCCTTAGGCAACAAAACTGAAAAACTGACCGATGCGCTGCCGCTGGTTTCCGTTGCCGCCATCGTGCTGATTATCGGCGCGGTAGTCGGCGCCAGCAAAGGCAAGATTATTGAAAGCGGCCTGCTGATTTTTTCAGTTGTCGTACTCCACAACGGTATCGGCTATCTGCTCGGCTTTTTTGCCGCCAAATGGACCGGCCTGCCTTATGATGCACAAAAAACGCTGGCCATCGAAGTCGGTATGCAAAACTCAGGATTAGGCGCCGCCCTTGCCGCCGCACACTTTGCCGCCGCGCCGGTTGTTGCCGTTCCCAGCGCATTGTTCAGCGTGTGGCACAATATCTCCGGCTCGCTTCTGGCAACTTATTGGGCAGCCAAAGCCGACAAAAATCAACACTCCTAACTACGTATAATTATAAGGCCGTCTGAACAGATTCCGTTCAGACGGCCTTTATTTTGAAATCAAGCAGGATTATTGTTTCACGGCTTCGATTTGGATATTGATGTTTACTTTTTTGCTCATACCGGCACTCACCAAATAATCCAAGCCCCATTTGGTGCGGTCGATGGTGGTGCTGAAGTCGCCGCCGCACACTTCAGCTTTAGCCATCGGGCTTTGGTAGCAGTTAAATTTGTCGGCTTTGAGTTTCACCGGCGCAGTTTTGCCGTTCATGGTCAGGTTGCCGTCAACGGAAAGCAGTTTTTTGCCGTTGAAATTGAATTTAGTGGATACAAAACGGATTTCAGGGTATTTGTCTGCATTGAAAATATCGGCAGATTTCAAGTGTTGGGTAAAGTGGTCAGAACCGGTTTGCAGTTTTGACAAAGGCAATACGATATCGATAGAGCCTTGGCGTTTGGCACGGTCAAATTCCAAATTGCCGGTCAAACCATAAATACCGCCGACGTTGGTGCTGGTGTTGAAATGGTCGATGGCAAAGCGGGCATTGGCATGAAATTCGTCCACTTTATAAACAGCGGCAGACGCAGCAGAAGCCAACATGGCCGAACACAATGCAAACATGATTTTTTTCATCGTCTTATCCTTAGAAATGTGAGAAGTTCCCTATCATATCACTTTTTGATGCCAACATCTTTTGCAACTGAGAAAGACAGCGTTTCATCTTAAGAAAACTTCAGGCCGTCTGAAATAATGAGCAGCAAATTCAGGTGAAGCAAATACAGTTTAGTTTTATTACAAAATAGCGTGCTTCATCGCTCGTAATTGGTATAAAATAGCCAGTTATTTCTACAACGGGCCGCCAACCAACCAGCCTATTTCAGACGGCCTCAGCATAAAACAAAGGAACAAAAATGCCTGAATACCGCTCCAAAACCTCTACCCACGGCCGCAATATGGCAGGCGCGCGCGCATTGTGGCGTGCGACCGGCGTAATGGAAACCGACTTCGGCAAACCGATTATCGCCATTGCCAACTCCTTCACCCAATTCGTTCCAGGCCATGTGCACCTGCATAATATGGGTCAACTGGTTGCCCGCGAGATTGAAAAAGCGGGCGCAATCGCCAAAGAATTCAATACCATCGCCATCGACGACGGCATCGCCATGGGACACAGCGGCATGCTGTACTCCCTGCCCAGCCGCGATTTGATTGCCGATTCCATCGAATACATGGTCAATGCCCACTGCGCCGACGCGTTGGTGTGCATTTCCAACTGCGACAAAATCACCCCGGGCATGCTGATTGCCGCCATGCGCCTGAACATTCCGACCATCTTCGTTTCCGGCGGCCCGATGGAAGCCGGTAAAGTTATCGGCGTGGCCAATATTCAACCAGAACGCCGTTTGGACTTGATTGATGCCATGATCGAATCGGCTGACGACAATATCAGCGACAAACAAGTCGAAGAAGTCGAGCAAAACGCCTGCCCGACTTGCGGCTCCTGCTCCGGCATGTTTACCGCCAACTCCATGAACTGCCTGACCGAAGCACTCGGCCTTTCCCTGCCGGGCAACGGTTCATACTTGGCGACCCACGCAGGCCGCAAAGAATTGTTCCTCGAAGCAGGCCGCATGATTGTCGAAATCACCAAACGCTATTACGAGCAAGACGACGAAACCGTGTTGCCGCGCAGCATTGCCACCAAAAAAGCGTTTGAAAACGCCATGACCATGGACATCGCCATGGGCGGCTCTACCAATACCATTTTGCACTTGCTCGCCGTTGCCAACGAAGCCGGTGTCGATTTCAAAATGGCCGACATCGACCGCTTAAGCCGCGTTGTACCTTGCATCTGTAAAACCGCGCCAAACAACCACGACTACTACATGGAAGACGTGCACCGCGCAGGCGGTATCTTCGCCATCCTGAAAGAATTGGACAAAGCGGGCAAACTGCACACCGACGTGTACACCATCCACGCGCCGACCTTGAAAGATGCGATTGAAAAATGGGACGTGACCAATCCTGAAAACACCCATGCCATCGAACGTTTCAAAGCCGCACCCGGCGGCGTGCGTACTACTCAGGCGTTCTCGCAAAACCGCATGTGGAAAACCCTCGACCTCGACCGCGAAAAAGGCTGCATCCGCAACGTCGAACACGCCTACTCGCAAGACGGCGGTTTGGCGGTCTTGTTCGGCAACATCGCCGAACGCGGCTGCGTGGTGAAAACCGCAGGCGTGGACGAGAGCATCCTCAAATTCACCGGCCGCGCCCGCGTGTTTGAAAGCCAAGAAGCCGCAGTAGAAGGTATTTTGGGCAACCAAATCGTCGCCGGCGACATCGTCATCATCCGCTACGAAGGCCCGAAAGGCGGCCCGGGCATGCAGGAAATGCTGTATCCGACCAGCTACCTGAAGTCCAAAGGCTTAGGCAAAGCCTGCGCCTTGTTGACAGACGGACGCTTCTCCGGCGGCACATCAGGTCTATCCATCGGCCACGCTTCTCCTGAAGCGGCAGAAGGCGGCGCAATCGGTTTGGTACACGAAGGCGACACCATCGAAATCGACATTCCAAACCGCAGCATCCACCTTGTCATTTCCGATGAAGAGCTTGCCGCACGCCGTGCCGAAATGGAAGCATGCGGCAGCAAAGCGTGGAAACCGGAAAACCGCGACCGCTACGTCTCCGCGGCCCTGCGTGCCTACGGCGCGATGGCGACTTCCGCCGACAAAGGCGCAGTACGCGACGTATCGCAAATCGAACGTTAATTAACCTGACTTTAAGGCCGTCTGAACACTTTCAAGTGTTTCAGACGGCCTTCATTCAAACGGACAAATATGGACAAATTCATTTTAGCGATGATCGGCATGGCCATTGCCCTGTTGATTATTATTGGCGGCGGATTTATCGCTGTCGAATATTTCAAATCCCATCCTGAAGCATTCCAAGTCAAGCCGCTATCAAAATAATCATTTAACGGCATGAGTTTCAAGGGGAAAGAGCCGTAGCTCAAGGCCGTCTGAACGCAGTACATATAATGAAACACATTCTTTACTGGCTGGGTGGTTTTGTCGTCGCCCTCGGCATATTTCAATACTACGAAACCCATCGCTATTCCGAAGACCAGCTCATCTACGCCCAACCGCCGCAAAATCGTTCTGCCGTTGCCGATTTTGACGCCTTGGCGTATTTAAACTTCCTCCGCTCCTCAGCCAATCTGCCCGCACTGGCGCACTCAGCCACACTCGAACGCGCCGCGCGCAATCATGCCCGCTATCTACTGCAAAACCCTGACGACGGCCATGACGAACACAATACGCGCAATCCCTTTTATACAGGCCCACGCCCATCAGACCGCACGCGCAAAGCCGGTTATGCCTATAAAGGCGTGCACGAAAACGTCAGTACCGGCCAGCATCCGCCAAACGAAAAAATCAACGACCACCTTCCTGCCCAACATCAGCTGGACAACCTGATGACGGCGATTTACCACCGCCTCTCCTTACTCGATCAAAATATCGACGAGGCTGGAGCCGCGTTCGAATCGCAAGGTAAACAAATCGCGTTGAGCATCAATCAGGGCGACAGCAGATTCAACAACCTCTGCCAAAAAAACCGCCCCCTATCCGACCTCAGCCGTTCGTTTTATCAAGATGCCTGTCATGGTCATGCCATTGTTTATGCGGATGAAATTTCCAACCGTAAACTCCGGCCTTA
The DNA here is from genome assembly GCF_001812735.1 of Neisseria sp. HMSC069H12. NCBI lineage: Bacteria > Pseudomonadati > Pseudomonadota > Betaproteobacteria > Neisseriales > Neisseriaceae > Neisseria > Neisseria sp. HMSC069H12. The sequence goes on along the minus strand of NZ_KV810303.1, from coordinate 10,323 downwards.
CATTACCTATCCGCAAGGCAACTTCGCTTCGCCGGTTTTCCACGACGAACGTCCCGACCCTATGCCGCATTATGAAATGACCGGTAATCCGGTCAGCATCGCGTTCTCAGAACAATCGCCTCCGGTCAAAATGCGTTCGTTCAAACTGTATCGGGACACAAAAGAAATCAGAAACGTCAAAATCTTAGATAAAGATAATGACCCAAACCGCCTCCTGACCGAACGCCAATTTGCGCTGTTTCCTTTACAGCCCTTGGAATACGATACCGACTACCGTGCCGTGTTCGAATACCGTCAAAACGGAAAAAACAGAACGGCCGAATGGACATTCAGCACGCAAAAACCCGATTACCCTTACTTCATCGTCAAAGGCGGCGAAACGCTGGCCATCGAATCCGGACAAAAATATTTTATCCATTGGCAGGATTTTTGGTGCTTGAAACAATGCGAACGCTACAACTACCGCATGAACCGCGACACCCAACTCGACATCATCGAGCGGCAGGCCGGCGGCATCATTATCCGTGTCAACGGAAGCAAAGGCAGCAGCATCCGCTTAATGCCAGAAGGCGAAGACAGGCGCGCCATTACACTTTATTTATGGAAATAAAGCCGTTTTCAGACGGCATGAAGCACCAAAAAACTGATAAAATACCGCCTCATTACCCTACGGCAAGCTATCCAATATGACCAAACATCCGCAAACAGCAGCCAATACCCGCTATGCCTTTGCCAGCATTGCCGCCATGTTGGCCGCATTTTTACTGTTCGTTGCCGTGATGTTGCTGCCCTTGGGGCTGACGGCGGACACACAAGTGAGCCTGATACGGTTTTCACTCTACACAATCGTGCTGTTTGCTGTACTTGGCGGTATTTTTTCTGTACGCGTTGCCTATTTGCGTAAAAAGAACGGAGCATGACATGACCCAAGCCGATAAAATCCCACAAGAAATCCGCCTTCAGAAAGAGCGGCGCGTACTGACTTTGGTCTATGTTGACGGTGCCAAGAGCCTTCCTGCCGAATACCTGCGCGTGTACTCGCCCAGCGCGGAAGTGCGCGGACACGGTGCCGGCCAAGATGTTTTGCAAACAGGCAAAGCCGAAGTCAGCATTACCGATTTAGACCCCGTCGGCCAATACGCCTTGAAAATTACTTTTTCAGACGGCCACGACAGCGGCCTTTACGATTGGAACTATCTCTACCGACTGGCGCACAATCAAGACGCGCTTTGGCAAGACTATCTTGACCGCCTCCAAAAAGCCGGCGCGTCCAGAACGCCAAGTGCCGAAGATCTGAAACCCAAACACACACATTCCTGCGGTAGCGGCGGCTGTGGCGGAAAGGCCGTCTGAAAAAAAAAGCGAGGCCGTAACATTGGACGACGGCAGAATCATTGACAGCAAAACATTCCTCTCCCCGCCCAAAAAAAGGACGGGTAGTAGCCATATTCGGCGATACCAAGGCCTGTCCGCAGGCAATGCGCGCCGTGCAAAACGCAGACGTTTTGGTGCATGAAGCAACCTTTGCGGCAGGTGATGAAAAGACAGCGGAACGAGTGTTCCATTCGACCGTATCCGATGCCGCCAAGCTGGCTTTGCAGGCCAATGTGAAACAACTTTACCCGACCCACATCAGCGCACGTTATACCGAAGAAGGACAACGCCTGATGCTGGAACAACAGGCACAAACTATATTTCCCGCGTCGAAAGTGGTTGGCGATTTCGACGTATTCGATACCTGAATCCGTATTATTTTAAGAAGGCAGACACTATGAGCGACCACAAAACCCATTTCGGCTTCACGACTGTTGACGAAGACGAAAAAGCAGGCAAAGTTGCCGAAGTCTTCCACTCCGTGGCAAAAAACTACGACATTATGAATGACGTAATGTCCGGCGGTCTGCACCGTGTTTGGAAACATTTCACCATCAATACCGCCCGCCTGAAAAAAGGCGACAAAGTATTGGATATCGCCGGCGGTACAGGCGATTTGTCCCGAGGCTGGGCGAAACGTGTGGGCAAAGAAGGCGAAGTTTGGCTGACAGACATCAACTCCTCCATGCTGACCGTCGGCCGCGACCGCCTGCTCAACGAAGGCATGATTCTGCCTGTATCGTTGGCAGACGCTGAAAAATTGCCGTTCCCCGACAACTATTTCAATTTGGTTTCCGTCGCATTCGGTCTGCGCAATATGACGCACAAAGATGCCGCGCTGAAAGAAATGTACCGCGTATTGAAACCGGGCGGCACCCTGCTGGTGTTGGAATTCTCCAAAGTATACAAACCTTTGGAAGGCGTGTACGACCTCTACTCTTTCAAACTGTTGCCGATTATGGGCAAACTGATTGCCAAAGATGCCGATAGCTACCAATACCTCGCCGAGTCCATCCGTATGCACCCCGACCAAGAAACCTTGAAGCAAATGATGCTGGATGCAGGTTTCGACAGCGTGGATTACCACAACATGAGTGCAGGCATCGTTGCCCTGCATAAAGGCGTGAAATTCTAAGGCCGTCTGAAACAAACACAAAGGGCGTGATTGATAGACACGCCCTTTGTTTTTAAACCTTCCAAGCCAATCTGACACAAACCAAAGGCCGTCTGAACAGCCGTAAAACGAAATCAAGGATTTCGGTTACACCATTCAGACGGCCTTAATACGTTCAAATCAGCTTATGTCCCTGCTTTCACGCTTTGCCATTGACGGACCATAAATTTCAACGCCGCAGGTTGGATAGGCACCATGATAAAGCTGTTTTTCAAATCCTCATCGGTCGGGAAAATCGTATTGTCGTTTCTAAACTCTTCATCCATCAGCTCCTGAGCCGGTTTGCTGGACGGCGCATAAGTAACAAAATTGCCGTTTTTCGCTGCAACTTCAGGATCTAAGAAATCATTGATATACGCATGGGCATTGGCCACATGTTTGGCATCTTTCGGGATCACAAACGAATCCACCCAAATCCCCACGCCTTCTTTCGGCATCATCACACGGATTTTTTCTTTGCCGCCTGCTTCTTCGGCACGGCGTTTGGCAATGTTCAAATCGCCGCCAAAACCAATCGTTACGCAAGTATCGCCGCGCGCCAAATCATCGATAAAACCGGACGAAGTAAAACGCTTGATGTACGGACGGTTTTTCTTCAAGACTTCCGTAGCCGCCTTGATATCCGCCGTTTCGCTGCTATTCGGATTTTTACCCATATAGTTCAACACCATAGGATAAATCTCCGCCGCGCTGTCCAAATAGCTGATGCCGCATTGTTTGAGTTTGGACGTGTATTCGGGGTTAAACACCAAATCCCATTGATTGTCCGGTAGTTTGTCCGTACCCAAAGCCTTTTTCACACGCTCGGTATTGATGGCGAAAGTATTGGTACCCCAATAAAACGGCACTGCATATTCATGCCCCGGATCGACACCTTCCATCAGCTTCATCAACTGAGGATTCAGGTTTTTATAGTTTGGAATCAGGGATTTGTCGATTTTCTGATACGCACCTGCCTTAATCTGCCTACCGACAAACGCATTGGAAGGACCCACGATGTCGTAACCCGACTTGCCGGTCAATACCTTGCTCTCCAGCGTTTCATCGCTGTCATATACATCGTAAGTTACTGCGATACCGTGTTTTTTCTCAAACGCGGCAACCGTCTCGGGATCGACATATTCCGACCAGTTGTAAATACTCAATACCTTTTGATTATCGGTTTGAGCCGCCTTGTCGGCAGCAGTTTTGTCCGAGCCGCCGCAGCCGGCCAATGCCAGCGCAGTCAGTACGATAAGGGGCAGATGTTTGGTCATTATCATTCCTTGCGTATCCGGTTGAAAATAGAGAGGCATTATAAAGCAGGCAAGCCCGAGCGGATAGGCTTCATTGTTAAAAGATATCGTCCCGCTTGAGGCCGTCTGAAAGACGGATTGCAGCCAACTTAAAACCTTTCTGCCGATAGCTTGAAATATGGTTTTGCGGTAAAATAACGCCCATTCGTTTTTAATCGCAACGTGCCGTCCGGGCCGTCTGAAATCCTTGTAAAAAATTTATCGAGACATTATGAAAACCACCGAACTACGCCAAAAATTCCTGAAATTTTTCGAATCTAAAGGCCACACCATCGTCCGCTCCTCCTCGCTCGTGCCACACGACGACCCGACCCTGCTGTTTACCAACGCAGGCATGAACCAATTTAAAGACGTATTCCTCGGCTTTGACAAACGCCCATACAACCGCGCCACTACCGCGCAAAAATGCGTACGCGCGGGCGGCAAACACAACGACTTGGAAAACGTCGGCTACACTGCCCGCCACCACACCTTCTTCGAAATGATGGGCAACTTCTCTTTCGGCGACTACTTCAAGCGCGACGCGATCCACTTCGCTTGGGAATTCCTGACTTCCCCTGAATGGTTGAACATCCCTAAAGACAAACTCTTGGCGACCGTTTACGCAGAAGACGACGAAGCCTACAACATCTGGTTGAACGAAATCGGCATGCCTGCCGAGCGCATCGTCCGCATCGGCGACAACAAAGGCGCAAAATACGCATCCGACAACTTCTGGCAAATGGGCGACACCGGCCCTTGCGGACCTTGCTCCGAAATTTTCTACGACCACGGCGAAGAAATCTGGGGCGGCATTCCGGGCAGCCCTGAAGAAGACGGCGACCGCTGGATTGAAATTTGGAACTGCGTGTTCATGCAGTTCAACCGCGACGAGCAAGGCAATATGAATCCGCTGCCTAAGCCATCTGTCGATACCGGCATGGGCTTGGAGCGCATGGCCGCCGTCATGCAACATGTTCACAGCAACTACGAAATCGACCTGTTCCAAGACCTGCTTAAAGCCGTTGCCCGCGAAACCGGTGCAGCTTTCAGCATGGAAGAACCAAGCCTGAAAGTCATCGCCGACCACATCCGCTCCTGCTCATTCCTTATTGCAGACGGCGTATTGCCTTCCAACGAAGGCCGCGGCTACGTATTGCGCCGCATTATCCGTCGCGCCGTACGCCATGGTTACAAACTAGGTCAAAGCAAACCATTCTTCCACAAACTGGTGGCCGATTTGGTTAAAGAGATGGGCGATGCCTACCCTGAATTGAAAGAAAAACAAGTTCAAATCGAAGAAGCGTTGAAAAACGAAGAAAGCCGTTTTGGTGAGACACTAGAAAAAGGTATGGGTTTATTCAATAAAGCAATTAACCAATTGTATTTATCAAATAATTGGACTAGCTTATCGAAAAAAACTGAAGTTGTTTCAATGAATAGTATTGATAAATCTTATCAAGAAACCGGCAAATTTACACAAGGTGTTGATATTCCTTTTGTCGATTATTCAAATGGAGAATATCCTTTATCTATTGAACTTCAGCAGGATATCGGCAAAACTTTTAAAGCCATACCTATTGATAATGGTAACATTGTTGTATGTTTCCAAGACCAGAGCTTATTATTAGCAAGTGACAACTGGGATAGTATTCATGCTAAAAAATATGTTGTAGCACTTCAAGAATATTTTGCCAAAGAGTTAGAATCTGCCCCTTCTATTTTGGAAGGCGAAATCATCTTCAAACTCTACGATACCTACGGTTTCCCATACGACTTGACTGCCGACATCTGCCGCGAGCGCAATATCGAACTGGACGAAGAAGGCTTCAACCGCGAAATGGAAGCCCAACGTGCACGCGCACGCGCCGCACAAAGCTTCAAAGCCAACGCCCAACTGCCTTACGACGGTCAGGACACCGAGTTTAAAGGTTATAGCGAACGCCAAACCGAATCAAAAGTCCTCACCCTCTATAAAGACGGCGAGCAAGTCAACGAATTGAACGAAGGCGACGAAGGTGCCGTTGTTATCGACTTTACCCCGTTCTACGCAGAATCCGGCGGTCAAGTCGGCGATGTTGGCTATATCTTCACAGGCGAAAACCGCTTTGAAGTACGCGATACCCAAAAAATCAAAGCGGCCGTATTCGGTCAATTCGGCGTACAAACTTCAGGCCGTCTGAAAGTCGGCGACAGCGTTACCGCTAAAGTGGATGACGAAATCCGCAATGCCAATATGCGCAACCACAGCGCCACCCACTTGATGCACAAAGCCCTGCGCGATGTATTGGGCGAACACGTTGAACAAAAAGGCTCTTTGGTTACCGCCGAATCCACCCGTTTCGACATTTCCCATCCTCAAGCGGTAACTGCCGAAGAAATCGCCGAAGTAGAACGCCGCGTCAACGAAGCCATTTTGGCCAACGTTGCCGTCAACGCAGCCATTATGAGCATGGAAGATGCACAAAAAACCGGCGCCATGATGCTCTTCGGAGAAAAATACGGCGACGAAGTGCGCGTATTGCAAATGGGCGGTTTCTCTACCGAATTGTGCGGCGGTACACACGTTTCACGCACCGGCGACATCGGCCTCTTCAAAATCATCAGCGAGGGCGGTATTGCCGCAGGCGTACGCCGTATCGAAGCCATCACCGGCCTGAACGCACTCAAATGGGCGCAAGAACAAGAGCGTTTGGTGAAAGACATCATTGCCGAAACCAAAGCTCAAACCGAAAAAGACGTACTGGCAAAAATCCAAGCAGGCGCAGCACACGCCAAAGCATTGGAAAAAGAATTAGCACGCGCCAAAGCCGAACTCGCCGTCCACGCAGGTGCCAAACTCTTGGACGATGCAAAAGACTTGGGCTCAGCCAAACTCGTTGCCGCACAAATCGAAGCCGATGCCGCAGCCCTACGCGAAATCGTGACCGACTTGACCGGCAAATCAGAACAAGCCATCGTATTACTCGCCGCAGTAAACGACGGCAAAGTTTCCCTGTGCGCAGGCGTATCCAAACCGTTGACTGGCAAAGTCAAAGCAGGCGATCTGGTTAAATTTGCAGCCGAACAAGTCGGCGGCAAAGGCGGCGGCCGTCCTGACTTAGCTCAAGCCGGTGGCACAGATGCCGACAAATTGCCTGAAATGCTGGTAAACGTGGAAGGTTGGGTTAAAGAGAAGCTGTAATATAGAAATGTACAGGCTGCCTGAAAGTGGGTTTCAGGCAGCCTGTTTGAATAAATTAAGACAAGGAAACATCATATGAACAGCAGACACAGATATAGCAGCACAGCACAGCACAGCACAGCACAGCACAGCAATTATAACTTAAAAATCAACACAATATCAAACCTTTCTTGTATTTTTAAAGGGGTTTGATATGGCAGGCAACAAATCCCTTCACGCGGCGAACAAAGCCAAAAACGATGAGTTCTACACCCAGCTTTCCGACATCGAAAACGAGCTGCGGCACTACAAACACCATTTCAAAGACAAAACTGTTTATTGCAACTGCGACGACCCGCGCGTCAGCAATTTCTTCCATTATTTTTCTTACAATTTCGAGCATCTCGGCCTGAAAAAGCTGATTGCCACCTGCTACAAAAACCAAAACAGCGACCTGTTCAGCCAAAACGACAGCGAACAGGCGGTTTGGTTGGAATATACAGGGGACAAAGACGGCAACGGCATTCCCACGCCCGAAGAAATAGCAGTCAAACCGCTGAAAGGAGATGGCGATTTCCGCAGCCAAGAATGTATTGAATTGCTGAAGCAAGCCGATATTGTCGTAACCAATCCGCCGTTTTCGCTGTTTCGAGAATATGTGGCACAGTTGGTCGAATACAGTAAGAAATTCATTATCATCGGCAATCAGAATGCCATTACTTATAAAGAAATTTTTCCCTTATTAAAAGAAAACAAAATATGGCTTGGCAACCATAATGGTGATATGGCATTCCAAGTACCTGATTACTATGAACCAAAAGCGACACGCTATTGGCAGGATGAAACAGGACAAAAATGGCGGAGTATGGGAAATATCTGTTGGTTTACCAACCTGGATATAGCTAAACGCCATGAAGAACTGATTTTATACCGAACCTACAACCCCGAAGATTATCCAAAATACGATAACTACGATGCCATAGAAGTGTCCAAAGTTGCCGATATTCCCTGTGATTACGATGGTGTAATGGGTGTGCCGATTACGTTTTTGGACAAATACAACCCACAACAATTTAAGATTATGGGTATAACGGCGGGTAGGGATGAATTTGAAGCCAGACCAACAAAACGGTATATCAATCCCAAACAGATTAATCTGGACGGTTCGGAAAGCAATGGCAGTAAAGCCAATACGCGGGCTACATTGCCCTTATCTGAAAAACCAAAAGGCATTTATTACGTTGCTGATAATGCAAATGGCGCATTAAGTATTGTTTATGCACGCATTCTTATTCAAAAAATTTAAGGTGTAACCATGAAAATCCAAATGACCACCCTGACCATCCGCGAACTGACGGGCTACGACAGCAAAACCAAAAAAGCGGCGGGCTACATCGACAACAACGAAAACGGCGTGCTCGCCTATGGCGGCAAACTGGACGTGCGTCCGCCCTACCAGCGCGAATTCGTCTATAAAGACAAACAGCGCGATGCCGTGATTGATACCGTATTGAAAGGATTTCCACTTAATGTGATGTATTGGGCGGTGCGCGATGACGGCACGTTTGAAATCGTGGACGGGCAACAGCGTACCGTTTCTATCTGCCAATATGTGAACGGCGATTTTGCCTATATGATGCGTTACTTCCACAATTTACGGGCAGATGAACAGGATAAAATTTTAGATTACGAACTGACCATATACCAATGTGAAGGAACAGACAGCGAAAAGCTGGACTGGTTCAAAACCATCAATATTGCGGGTGAGAAACTGACCGACCAAGAATTGCGCAACGCCGTGTATTCGGGCAACTGGGTAACGGATGCCAAACGTCATTTCAGCAAAACCAACTGTGCCGCCTACCAAATCGGAAAAGACTATTTGAACGGTACAGCCATCCGCCAAGACTATTTGAAAACCGCTATCGGGTGGATTGCCAACCAAGACGGAGACGAAGCAGTCTGCAAATATATGGCGGTTCACCAACATGATAAGAATGCTGATGATTTATGGCTATATTTCAAAAATGTGATTGAATGGGTAAAACTAAAATTTCCCAATAAACGCATCAAACTGATGAAAGGACAGCCTTGGGGATTTCTATACAACCGTTTCAAAGATACCGATTTGGATAAAGATATATTGGAAGCGGAAATTGCCAAACTGATTGCCGACGACGATGTAGAAAACAAAAAAGGGATTTACCAATATGTCCTAACGCACAATGAAAAGTATTTAAACATCCGTGCTTTTTCAGACAGCATCAAACAGAAGATTTACGAAAAACAAGACGGCATTTGCCCACACTGCGAACAGAAATTTGAATTGTCGGAAATGGAAGGCGATCACATTACACCGTGGTGTGAAGGTGGGAAAACGGTTGAAGAGAATTGCCAGATGTTGTGCCGGGACTGCAACCGAAGGAAATCTAACAAATAGCAAGCCGTAACTCACATATTTTCCAATCGCGTGTGTATGTACGCGGTTTTTGTTGTTACCGAATAATTATAATATAGTCAGCAGCAAACGTAGCTTGGGTCCCGTCCCAACAAAACTTAGTATCAAAGGCCGTCTGAAAAATAATTTTCTGACGGCCTTTCTTTTTTCATTCCAAGCTGATTAATGCTTAAAAATTTAAGTTTTTTGTTCAATCATCTAACATCAATCTTTCTCAACCGTAAAAAACAGTTCT
>NZ_KV810303.1:0-545 GCF_001812735.1 Neisseria sp. HMSC069H12 | reverse complement strand
TCCTGTTTCAAAGCATTGCCGTCTGCATCGGTTAATGCTGCTTCTGCTGCGGAAAACTTGATAACGGCAAGCAAGCCGTAGCCTGCATTCCCACCAACCGCGTGCGTGGCTACGCCACACACCCTTGTATATCGGAACACCCGTATCATAGCAACAAACCGCCCGACCGCCACCCGTACACACCCAAGGCAAACAACCGTCGCGTAGCTCAGGGAGCGGCCGGGCAACCCATCGACACAACCGGACAGTTGCCGGATAACACAACCGAATGCAAGGCAGGTTTATGATGAGTACCCAATACAACTACGCAGGTATCGACATCGCCAAACGAAACTTCGTTATTGCCGTTTCGTCTTTGTCTAAAACCAAAACCGAAACCAACAACCCGAAAGGTATCGCCTATACCGTCGAATACCTTAAAAAACACAAGGTCGCCCTCGTCGTCATGGAAAGCACCGGCGGTCTCAAAGTTCCGCCGCCAAAGCCATCCACCGCGCAGGCATAGCCGTAATCATCGCCAACCCGCGTCAGACGCATCAGTTTGC
>NZ_KV810302.1:113852-168555 GCF_001812735.1 Neisseria sp. HMSC069H12 | reverse complement strand
GGGGGATGTCCAACTTTTGGGGTGCAGTTCATAATATTTCAGACGGCCTTTTTGATTATTGATGATTAAGCAGTCAATGCGGCTTTCAAAACCTTGTTGACTTCACCCATGTCGGCTTTTCCGGCCAGACGGGTTTTCAGTACGCCCATGACTTTGCCCATATCGGCCATGCCTGATGCACCGGTTTCTGTAATGGCTGCTTCAACGACAGTCTTGATTTCTTCTGCAGACATCATTTGCGGCAGGTAGCGGTTGAGGATTTCGATTTCCGCGTTTTCTTTGTCAGCCAAATCTTGACGGCCGGCTTCGGCATAGATTTTGGCACTGTCTTTGCGTTGTTTCACCATTTTGGTCAGGATGGAGATGACTTTGGCGTCATCGGCTTCAGTACGCTCATCTACTTCAAATTGTTTGATGGCGGCATTAATCAGGCGGATGGTGCTTAAAGACACTTGGTCTTTGGCACGCATGGCGGTTTTCATGTCTTCGGTTAATTGTGTTTTTAGGCTCATAATATTCTCACTTTTAAAAAGATGCCGTCTGAAAAACAAAACACACCGCAAAGCTGCCCTTGCGGTGTGTTGTTTATCACAGGGCAGGCCTGTAATTAGTACATTTTAGGAGGCAGTTGTTGGCTGCGCAGGCGTTTTTGCAGACGTTTGGCTGCAGCAGCTTTTTTGCGTTTGCGTTCGGTAGTTGGTTTTTCGTACGCTTCACGGGCGCGCAGCTCGGTCAACAGACCGGTTTTTTCTACGGCACGTTTGAAACGACGCATGGCAACTTCAAATGGTTCATTCTCTTTAACACGAATAGCAGGCATTTTATTTCCTTTAAATTTTGTTCAATCAAACCGTTTTAAGAAATAGAGGACGGTTTGTCATAATGGGGTAGTTGTTGTATCGCTGGTTTGCCTAGGGCAGGGCGGGATACGCGCCGTGATGTAAACATCACCTCCTAACAAGTCGGCTTTTGCCGTGCAAGTGACCTTTTCAGTCAGAAACAATCGTGCGATTATCTTATAAACCCGATAGTCTGTCAAGATTGCAGGCCGTCTGAACGTTTGATTCTGTCTCACTTTTCAGACGGCCTGTTGGGTATTAATAGCGGCCGGGAACCGTACCCATACGTTGTTTCAACGAAGTTTGCGGCTCATTGAACAATGACGCGTAATAAGTTGCGTTGGTCATGACTTTTTTCACATAGTCGCGGGTTTCTGTGAATGGGATGGTCTCGGCGTAGATGGCTCCTTCCAAAGGCGAAGAAGCCTGCCAGTTGCGGGCGCGGCCGGGGCCGGCATTGTAGCCTGCGGTGGCCATTACTTCGTTATTTTGCAGGCGGCGTTTGGCATCTGCCATGTACCAAGTACCCATGCGGATGTTGCCGTCCATAGTGTAGAGTTCGCTACTGCTCATACCGATTTTGCCGGCGATTTCGCGGGCGGTCGCAGGCATGACCTGCATCAGGCCTTGTGCGCCGACGCTGGATTGCGCGCCCATGACAAAGCGGCTCTCTTGGCGAATCAAACCGTAAACCCATGCAGGGTCAACGCCTGCCTGTGCGGCATAGCGGACGGTAATATCCTTAAATGGCGAGAGATAGCGCAGTTTGTAGTTGAGCTTATGGTCAGTACGGTCGGCGCTGTTGATTGCCATATCGTAGAACTGGTTGTCAAAAGCGACTTGTGCGGCAGTCAGCAGGTTGTCTTCGTTGAAATCGCGAGTGGCAAAACGCCATTCTGCCTGTGCCTGACGGCGCATTTTGGAATCGCCGTTGCTTTGGCTGTTTTTAAATAGAACCAATGCGCGTTTGATGGCGCCGTCTTCGCTCATGCGGCGGACGTCTCTGGCATCGGCATCAGAAACGTTGTTGCGCGTATTGATGCGGCGGCCCAATTCTTCACCTGCCATTACGGCGTAGAAATTGCGGCCGGAAGCGGCAGCTTTTTCATACATTTCTTTGGCTTGGCTGCTTTTGCCTTGTGCGGCGAAGCTGCGGCCCAGCCAATATTGCCATGTCGGGTCTTTTTGCAGTTTTTCAGGCATATGTTGAATCACGCTTGCCAATTCGTCCCAACGTTGCAGGCGCAAAGCGGCGCGTGCGTACCATTCTAATTGTTCGTCGGTCAGTTGTTTGCGGTCGGAAACGCGGCCGTAGTAGCTCAAAGCAGTCGGCATGTTTTGGCTTTGTGCATGGTAGTGGCCCAGTACGCCCCATGCGAAGCTGCGTTGTTCGTTGCTGAGGCCGGATTCCATGTCGGACAGGGTGGCGGCGGCAGAAGCGGATTTGCGTGCATCTTTGCCGATCACGCTCAACAGGCTGTATTCGGTCGCACCTTGCGCGCCACCTTCAAACGGGCTGCCCAATGCGGCGGCGAGGTTGCGTGCATCTGTGGTTTGGCTGTTGCTCAACAAGCCGCGCACGCGGCGCCATGCGTCGTTGGTGTTCAGACGGCCTGAAGCTGCCGCGCTTTCAACCAGGCGGGTACAGCCGGCAGGCAGTTTGCCGGTCACGCGAACCAGCTCGGCGGCTTTGCTGTAATTGCCGCTGCTCAAATCGGCATAACATTGGACTTCTTGTGCGACGCCGGCGGCGTTCAATTTACTGAATTCTTGACGGAACAAATCCCATTGGCCGCGCGCGCCCAAGGTTTTCAGCCATTCGTTGCGGACGTTTTCAGCCATTGCGCTGTCGCTGGCTTGGGATAAAAATTGTTGTACCCAAGCATCGTCGCCGCGTTTGGCGGCATCGATGGCGCTTTGGTATTGGCTGTAATCGGACAGGATTTTGGATTCGCTGTCGGCGCGGCGTGAAGGAATAGAAGTAGATTTAGGCTGAACGACGGTTTCGGTATTCGAAGCAGTCTGTGTGTTTTGGGTGGCGCACGCCGATAAAACAGCGGCGGTAATCAAGCTGAGGGAGAGAGGGAAAAGACGTTGAACGTTCATTGGATACCGTGTCGTTTTTAGAATCAAAATAACTACTTATTTTAAATGAATTATGCGGAATAACCGAATTACAAACTGATATTTACATTTTCAAAGCCAGGAAATGATTAAGGCCGTCTGAAATATGAAACACTTTTGAGGTATTCCTAATTCAGACGGCCTTTTATGAAGGAAGTTGTCAATCGGGTTTGTGTTCGATATAGTCTTGCGGTTTGTCGGCTTTGCTGGTGCGCGTAACCGTATATTCGCCTTCGATAATATCTTCATTATCTTTGGCGGAGCTGTAAGTCTGGCGGCTTTGGACAGACTGTGTAGAAGAAACGGCCGCGTTGCCTTTAAACGGAATCAGCAAGAGCAGGGCAACGGCGGTTGAAATAAAACCGGGGCTGAGCAGGAAAACCGCGGCGGCAGTATAGCGAATCGGCCACAGCATCTGATAGAGGGAAATGTTTTGTCCGCTGCGGACGGCTGCGCCTGCGAGCAATAAGCCGGAGATGCCGGTATGGCGCAGCATAAAGATACCGCTGATAAAGCTGAGAGCCATCACAAACAGCGTCCAACCGCCACCAAGCCAGTCGGCAACCCAGACGATGGACATGATTTCCAAAAAGATTAAAACCAAAAAACCGATTCCAAAATACTGCATAAGTGTTTGTTCCTTCATTCAACGGATAGTGTCGATTGTGTTCTATCTAGATAAAGATAAACCTTATTTTTTCAAGCAAATGCTGTGTGAAAAAGGGTAAACGGGCGATGAGGCCGTCTGAACGGAGATAAAAAGAAGGCAGATGTTTCAAACGGCCTTTAGATATTCTATCGCATCACATTGTTCCAATCACTTTCAAAATAACTGACGAGAATTTGGTTGTTCAAATAATTTGCTTCAACCTTGCGCCTTGCCATATCGGGCGGAAAATGGAACATTTCGGCGACGGTCTGGGCATTGAGATAGCGGGTGGGTACATCGAATTTTTGCGGAATGGGGAAGTTTTGGTCGAAGCCTGCCAACACAAATCCCCATTCACCGAAGGAGGGGACGTAAACGTGATAAGGCGCGGTGGAAAGGCCGGCGGCTTCGAGGGTGGCAACGACCGACCAGTAGGCGTTGGGGGCGAAGTAGGGCGAGGTGGATTGGACGACGATTTTGCCCTGCGGCTGAAGATGGCGGGCGACGAGGCGGTACATGGGGACGGAGTAGAGTTTGCCCAGTGAGAAGTTGGACGGGTCGGGCAGGTCGATGATGATGACGTCGAATTTTTCAGACGACCCTTCCAGCCATTTGGCGGCATCGTCGTTGACGATGTGCATTTTGGGATGGGACAGCGAGCCTTGGTTGAGCGCGCTCAAGGTGGCGGAGGTTCTAAAAGTAGCGGTCATGTCGGGGTCGAGATCGACCAAAGTAATATTTTTGACCTGCGGATATTTCAAGACTTCGCGTGCCGCCAATCCGTCGCCGCCGCCGAGAATCAGGATGCGTTCGGCATTGGGCACCATCTGCATGGCAGGCAGAACGAGTGCTTCATGGTAACGGGCTTCGTCGCGCGAGGAGAATTGCAGGTTGCCGTTGATATAGAGGCGGGTGTCGTCTTTCCAGCGTGTAACGACCAGCCGTTGGTAGGGCGAATGGCTTTGATAGACGACGGGGTCGCCGAAATAGCTTTGTTCGGCTTTGAAAGAGATGCGGTCGGCGTAGGCGAAAGCGGCGGCGAGGACGGACAAGACAATCAGCGCGCGCAGGCGGATGGCGCGGTAGCGGGGCAATTCGGATTTGAATACACGTGCAGTCAGATAGGCGACGGCGGCGTTGAAAATGCCAAACAATAAGGCGGAACGAGCCATGCCGAGTTTGGGGGCGAGTAGGAGCGGAAACAACAGAGAGACGGCAAGTGCGCCCAAGTAGTCGAAGGTCAATACTTTGGAAACGAGCTCTTTAAATTCCGCCCCTTTTTGGTTTAACACGCGCATGACCAAAGGAATTTCCATGCCGACAACCATGCCGACAATCAGTACAAAAGCGTAGAGCAGGGTGCGGAACGGGGCGGCGGATAAACCGAAGGCGACGAATAATGCCAGCGCGGAAATGCCGCCGATGATGCCGACCAGAAGTTCGATTTCGATAAAGCGGTGCAACACGTCTTCGTCTTTGATGTATTGGGTCAGGTGGGCACCGATACCCATTGAAAACAGATAAAGCCCGATGACGGAGGAAAACTGCAAAATACTGTCGCCCAAAAGATAGCTTGCGAGCGCGGCGATGATGAGCTCGTAAGCGAGGCCACAGCTGGCGACGATAAAAACGGAGATGATGAGGGTGCGGTGGACGTTCATGATGACGTTTTTGTTGCTTGAGTGTGGGCAATGTAATGATTTTTAAGGTGGGCTGCAAGTTTAATTATAGGATGTAGAAAAGGCCGTCTGAACAAATTGTTTCAGACGGCCTTTAATCTGTCAGGCATTAATAGCGGTGTTTGAATACCATGCCCACTGCGTAAGAAGATTTTTTCGGCAAATCTTCTTCGTATTTCGGATTGACGTTTTCTTTCAACCAGCCAGCGCCGAGTGTGGCGGTTGTCCGTTTGGAGAAGCTGTAATCGGTGCTGACGGCGACGTGTTTGTAGTCTTCGCCGACAGAGCTTTTACCGTAGGCAAAGCCGATTTGAGGTTTGAAATTGCCCACTTTGTATGAGCCGGACACCATAAATTCTTTGGTGTTGTTGATTTCTTTGTCGTAAGAACCGGCTACATTGCCTGCCGCATCTTTCCATACGCCCCAGCAGCTGAAGCCGTTGCAAGTATTTTTGGCGTATTGGAACGCGGCATCGACGGAGATTTTGTCTTTGCTGTATCCGGCCATGAATGCATGGGCTTGGAAGTCTTTGGTTTCGGTCGGAGAGTCGTTGGGTGCGTATTCGGCAGCGTAGTGGGCGTTAAAGCCGTTGTTTGGGTGGTTGTAGTCCACACCCCAGCCGAAAACCCAGTCGCCGTCACGTTTTTTGTCCGGATTCCAGTCGTTGTTGTTGCGTGCGGCATTGGAACCTGGGGAAACGTTGAATTTGAATTGGAAACCGTTTTTCCAAGGAGACTCATAAGCCATGGAAACGCGGCGTTGGCCGAAGCGGGAAATTTTGCCGAATTCCAAAATCGAGCTGTTGGTGTCGAACGGGTTCAGATAAATGCTGTTCATGGGTGTACTGATGTAACCCATTTTGACGGTGCCAAGGTTTTTGTAGCTGTTGAGCGCGACGTATGAGTCGGCAGTACCCCAGCCGCCCCAGCGGTCGGAATCGAAGTAAATAAAGGAGCCAAGTTGCCATTTCAGCCATAAGTCGTTGTTGAGTCGTACTTCATCGGAGAGATAAAGACTGGAACTTTTATCGGAAATGGTTGTATTGGTTACGCCGGTTTTATTGTTGTGTTCGACCTCGGTCATAATGTATATGGTACCGTTCATTTTAGGTTCGGCGTGGGCGATGCTCATGGAAGAGCCGATGAGGGTAATGGCAACAAAACAAGATAACTTGTTCATTTTGTTCTCCTTTTATGTCTTTTTCTTAATTGGGGACGGGGTATTCGGATAATCTTATTTGACAAATTATAAAAAATCAATACATTTGTAATTTATCGTAGGATAAATTGAAAAATAGTTTTCAGTTACGTATTTTTGTGTTAATTTGCCAACAATCTTGGATGGCTCACTATTATCCTGATGGAATATGTGGTTTAAAACACTATTTTCATGACTTGAAATAGATGATTTAACTGCACTGGAAAAATTCTAAATAAATGTAGTCGAGTGTAGTTTGAATCATTAGGCCGTCTGAAAAAGAAGAATACCCAAAAGAAGGAATGAAATATGGCCGGAAAAACCTATCCGCTGTTGGCTGCATCATTGGCTGCCGTATTCGCGTTGTCGGCGTGCAGCCGCGATGTCAAGCCTGCTCCTGAGTTTAAACGTACCGATTATGAGCGCGTGGTGGTCAGCAACGGCGTCGAGCCGGGTACGCTGGATCCTCAGATGAGCGGCGATATGGCGGCTGGTGCGATTATCCGTCAGTTGATGGATGGTTTGGTCGGTACGGATGCCGAAGGTAAAACCATTCCTGCTTTGGCGGAAAAATGGGAGAGCGAGGGCGAGCGTGTTTGGACCTTCCATCTGCGTGATGCCAAATGGAGCAATGGCGATCCGATTACTGCCGAAGATTTCGTGTACAGCTTCCGCCGTCTTGCCGATCCGGCCACCGGCGCACCTTTCGGCAGCTATTTGGTCGATGCACAAGTGGAAAATGCGGAAGATATATTAAACGGCAAAGCCAAGCCTGAGACATTGGGCGTCAAGGCGTTGGACGCGAAGACCCTGCAATTTACGCTGATTGCGCCCGTGCCTTATTTCCCCGATATGCTGATTCAGCAATTCACATTTCCGGTTCACCGCGCCACTGTTGAAAAATATGGCAATAAGTGGACACAGCCCGGTCATTATGTTTCCAGTGGTGCCTATCTGTTAACGGATTGGAAAGTCAATAGCCACATCAATATGGAACGCAATCCCAATTATTACGATAAAGACAAAGTGGCCATTCCGAAGGCGGTTTTCTTATCAGGTAGCGGTGAGTACAACCGTTATCGAGCCAATGAAATTGATGTGACCTACGGTATTCCCAGTGATCAGGTCAAAGTCGCGGATATTGAGTTTCCGGGCCAAGTAAGACGCACGACTTCTTTGTGCAGCTGGTATTTGGAGCCGAACCACGAAGCGGCGCCGTTTAACGATCCACGCGTCCGCAAGGCGCTCAATATGCTGACGCGCCGCGACATTGTCGTCAAAGTGGGCGGCCGCGGCGATACGCCTGCCTTCCAATTGACGCCGCCGCAAATGCAGGGCGTGATTCCTGTTTATCCGGAGTGGAAGGAGTGGACACCTGAAAAACGCATCGAAACCGCACGCAAACTGTTGAACGAAGCAGGCTACAACGATGAACATCCGCTTGAGTTCGATATTTTGTACAGCACCAGCGAAGCGTCTAAAAAACAAATCACTGCCGTGCAGTCGGTGTGGAAAGCTGCCATTCCGTTTATCCGTCCGACTTTGTCCAACGAGGAATGGAAAACTTATTTGGATACGCGCGCGCAAGGTAATTTCAAGGTTTCGTTCAGCGGCTGGTGTTCCGATTTCAACGATCCGGCAGGTATGCTCAATATTTTGAAATCCAACAACTCAAACAATGCATTCCGCTACAAAAGCGCGGCGTTTGATACATTTATGAACAATACGCTGAAAGATGGTGTCAGCAAGGAAGCGCGCAGCCAGCTTTATGCCGATGCGGAGAAGCAGCTTCAAGAAGACGCTGCACTGATTCCGCTGTATCATCAGGTTGAAGTGCGTATGGTCAAACCTGATATTATCGGCTATTCCGATAAAGACCCTTTGCGGAACTATACAGTCAAGAGCTGGTCGTTCGCACCGAAAAAATAGATTGATGATAGACAGCACAAATTTTCAGACGGCCTTGATGACAGGGGCCGTCTGAAACAATAGGAGACATAACACATGAAATCTGTACAGCAACGTTTGTCCGCTTTACGCGAAGCCATGAAAAAACATGGCGTGGACGCGTTTGTCATTCCTTCCGCCGATCCGCACCTTTCCGAATACCTGCCCGAGCATTGGCAGGCACGCCGCGATTTTTCCGGCTTTACCGGTTCGGCCGGCACTTTGGTGGTAACCGCCGATAAAGCTGGCGTGTGGACGGACAGCCGCTATTGGGAACAGGCCGGCCAACAGCTTGCGCCAAACGGCATCGAGCTGCAAAAAATGGGCGTTGATGCGCCTTATACTGAATGGTTGGCGCAAAATCTGCCCGAGGGCGCAGTGGTCGGCGCGCCTGCCGATATGTTCGCACTCAGCGGCGAGCGCGGTTTAAAACAGGCACTTGCCGCCAAAAACATCCGCCTCGAATACCCTGAAACCTTGTTGGGCGAAGTGTGGGACGACCGTCCTGCATTGCCGACTCCGGAAATCTACGTTCACCATCCCGACTATGTTTCCGAAACGGCGGCCGAAAAACTGGCCAGAATCCGTGCGGCCATGAAAGAGCAGGGCGCAGATGCGCATTTGGTTTCTTCTTTGGACGACATCGCTTGGATTACTAATCTGCGCGGCGATGATGTACCGTTTAACCCTGTGTTCTTGTCCCATCTGTTTATCAGCCAAGACAAAGCCGTATTGTTTACCGATGCAGGCCGTCTGAAAGCCGAATCTGCCGAAGCTTTGAAAGCGGCAGGTTTTGAAGTATTGCCTTATGCGCAGGCGGCGGACTATTTGGCAGGCGTTAATGGCACATTGCTGATTGATCCGAACAAAACTGCTGTCGGCACTTTGCGCCGCCTGCCTGAAGACGTCCGTTTGATTGAAGCCATCCACCCAAGCACATTCTTCAAATCAGTCAAATCCGATGCCGATATCGCCCATATCCGCAATACCATGGCGGAAGACGGCGCGGCATTGTGCGGCTTCTTTGCCGAGTTTGAACAAATCTTGGCAGACGGCGGCGAATTGAGCGAACTGGACATCGACGGCATGCTCTACAAACACCGCAGCCAACGTCCCGGCTTTATTTCGCCAAGTTTCGACACCATCGCCGGCTACAATGCCAATGCCGCCTTGCCTCATTACAGCGCGACACCGGAAAACAACAGCAAAATCAAAGGCGACGGTATGCTGCTGATTGACTCCGGCGGTCAATACTGGGGCGGTACGACCGACATCACGCGCGTGGTGCCTGTCGGCAACCCGAGTGCAGCCATGAAGCGCGATTACACTTTGGTGTTGAAAGCTCATATTTCTCTGGCGGAGACCATTTTCCCTGAAAACATCAAAGGCCCGATGATTGATGCCATCTGCCGCAAATCGCTCTGGCAGGCGCAATGTGATTATGGTCACGGTACAGGTCATGGTGTGGGCTATTTCCTCAATGTGCATGAAGGCCCACAAAGCATTGCCGTTGCCGCCGTACCGCAACCGCATCACGCGATGAAATCAGGCATGCTGACTTCCAACGAGCCGGGTCTTTACCGTCCGGGCAAATGGGGTATCCGTATCGAAAGTTTGGTAATCAACCGCCCGGTTGAAAACCCAGAGGAAACCGAGTTCGGCAAATTCCTGTATTTTGAAACCGTTACCCTCTGCCCAATCGATACGCGCCTGATCGATACCAAACTGATGACCGGCAGCGAAATCGAATGGCTGAACCAATATCACGCCGAAGTGCGCCGCCGTCTCGAGCCTTTGACAGAAGGAGCGGCCAAAGCATGGCTGATTGAACGCACCGAACCTTTGGCGCGTTAACGTGAAAGGCCGTCTGAAACGGCGGATACAAAGTTTCAGACGGCCTTATAACAACAATTATCTAAAAACTAAAAAACCTTACCCGACTCCGAATAAAAACAATAACCCGGTCGGAATAGAGAGAGAAACCGGCGCGGCGACGTTACAGACGCCTGCTGCCATTCATTCGATTTCCGCTTCAGGTCAGCTTTGTTTTCACGAGTCCGGTATGTTCAGACAGGACAGCCTGATTATGTTGAAATTCATCATCAAACGGATATGTGCTTCCATCCCGACCATGCTGGTGTTGATTACCGTATCTTTTTTCCTGATGCGGCTTGCACCGGGTAGCCCGTTCACAGGCGAACGTAATCTGCCGCCTGCGGTCATGGCCAATATCGAAGCCAAATACCACCTCAATGACCCGATGTACCTCCAATATTTCCACTACCTCAAGCAGTTGGCGCAGGGGGATTTGGGGCCGTCGTTCAAATATAAAGATTTCAGCGTTAATGAGTTGCTTGCCCAATCCCTGCCGGTATCGGCAGAACTTGGCTTCTACGCCTTTTTGATTGCCGCTATCTTTGGCATGTTTATCGGCATTATCGCCGCCTTAAAACAAAACAGCTGGCTGGATTATTCGCTGATGAGCGGCGCGATGACCGGCATTGTCGTTCCCAGTTTTGTGATGGCGCCGGTATTGGTTCTGGTGTTTGCCGTCAGATTGCAATGGCTACCTGCGGGCGGCTGGAACGATGGCGCACTGATGAACTTGATCCTGCCTGTCGTTACTTTGTCCATCGGTTATGTGTCCAGTATCGCGCGGATTACGCGCGGCGCGATGATTGAAGTATTGAACAGCCCCTTTATCCGTACGGCACGCGCCAAAGGCCTGCCCATGAGCCGCATCATCCTGCGCCATGCGTTGCGTCCTGCCATGTTGCCGATTGTTTCTTTCTTAGGCCCGGCATTCGTCGGCATCATTACCGGCTCCATTGTGATTGAAAACGTGTTCGGTATTCCCGGCGTCGGACAATTGTTTGTCAACGGCGCGCTCAACCGTGACTACGGCATGATTTTGGGTTTGACGATTTTGGTGGGCATCATGACTATTTTGTTCAACGCCATCCTCGATATTCTGTATGCCATTATTGACCCGAAAATCCGTTATTAATCCCATTTGCGCAAAGGCCGTCTGAAACGTTCAGACGGCCTGAAGAAAGAATAAAAAGCGAGAGAGAATATTATGTTATTCAAAAAGAAGCAGACTCAGGCCCTTGCAGAGGCAGCAGAATACGCCCAAGTACACGGCAAAAGCCTGTGGAGCGACGCATGGCGGCGTTTTAAACAGAACAAAGCGGCGGTGTACAGCATTATTATCCTGTTGCTGATCAGCATTTTTGTGATTGTGGCGCCATGGATTGTCCGCTACACCTACGACTTCACCGACTGGGACAATATGCAGATTCCGCCGTCCTTTTCTACTCATCACTATCTGGGTACGGACTTGCTCGGCCGCGATTTGCTGTCGCGCGCGGCAACCGGCGGACGTATTTCCTTGCTGGTCGGTGTGGCCGGCGCATTGGTGGCCGTTGTCATCGGTACGCTTTATGGTGCGATTGCCGGTTTTATCGGGGGTAAGCTCGATTCGCTGATGATGCGCTTTTTGGAAATTTTGAACGCATTTCCGTTTATGTTTTTCGTTATTCTGCTGACCACGTTCTTCGGCCGCAACCTGCTTTTGATTTTTGCCGCCGTAGGTTTGGTGTCTTGGCTGGACGTGGCGCGTATCGTGCGCGGTCAAACCTTGAGCTTGAAGCATAAAGAGTTTGTCGAAGCGGCTCGTGTGAGCGGCGTGGCAAAACGTAAAATCGTAACGCGCCACATTATTCCGAATGTTTTGGGCGTGGTGATGGTGTATGCCTCTTTGCTGGTGCCGGGCATGATTATGTTTGAATCCTTCTTGAGCTTCTTGGGCTTGGGCGTGCAAGAGCCGATGACCAGTTGGGGTTCGATGTTGCAAGAAGGCGCGATTTCGATGGAAGCTGCACCATGGCAGCTGCTCGTGCCGAGTTTCTTCTTGGTAACCACCTTGTTCTGTTTCAACTTTATCGGCGACGGCCTGCGCGATGCGCTCGACCCGAAAGACCGCTAAACCACAACCAAAAGGATAATCAAAATGACAAAACAGTTACTGGTTGTAGAAAATCTGGACATCAATTTTGAATTGCATGAAAAAAACGTGCACGCCGTGCGTAATGTCAGCTTTAAAGTGGCAGAGGGCGAAACATTGGCTTTGGTCGGCGAGTCCGGTTCGGGCAAGTCTGTAACGTCTATGTCCGTTATGCGCCTGCTGCCTGAGAAATTTGCCCGCTATGGCAAAGATTCGCGCATTACTTTTGACGGTATTTCCATTTTAGATGCAGATGAGAAAACCCTGCGTGATTTGCGCGGCAACCGCATCAGCGTGATTTTTCAAGAGCCGATGACCTCGCTCAATCCGTTTATGCGTATCGGTACGCAACTGATTGAAGCGGCGCGTGTGCACAATAAAAAGCTTGGCAAAAAAGAAGCAGGGCAGAAGGCATTGGCATTGCTGGAGCGTGTGGGCATCAAAGAAGCCGAGCGCCGCATGAAGCAGTATCCGCACGAGTTTTCCGGCGGTCAGCTGCAACGCATCATGATTGCTATGGCACTCATCAATGAACCTGACTTGCTGATTGCCGACGAACCGACCACGGCTTTGGATGTGACCATTCAAGCCGAGATTCTCGATTTGCTCCACGATTTGCAACAGCAAATGGGCATGGCGATTATCTTCATTACCCACGATTTGGGTTTGGCGGAACACTATTCCAAAACCGTCTGCGTCATGCGTAACGGCGAAATTGTTGAGCGTGGCAAAATCAAAGAAGTATTTGCCCATCCGAAACACGAATATACTGCCGAACTCATCAATGCCATTCCCAAAGGCATGAAAGAGCCGGAAGAAAACAACGCCGGTGTGTTGATTGATGCCGACAATGTCAATGTTTCTTTCGTATTGAAGCAAAACTTTTTCGGCAAACCGCTCAAAACTTTTGACGCTGTCAAAGGCATCAGCTTTAAAATTAAAGAAGGCGAAACATTGGGCGTCGTCGGTGAGTCCGGTTCCGGTAAATCCACGCTGGGCAAAGCAGTGATGCAGATGCTGCCTTATACAGGCCATATCTCCTTTGAAGGCAAAGACCTGAAAAACTATACCGCCGAA
The DNA here is from genome assembly GCF_001812735.1 of Neisseria sp. HMSC069H12. Taxonomy (NCBI): domain Bacteria; kingdom Pseudomonadati; phylum Pseudomonadota; class Betaproteobacteria; order Neisseriales; family Neisseriaceae; genus Neisseria; species Neisseria sp. HMSC069H12. Next base: position 155,036 of record NZ_KV810302.1, on the reverse strand, counting down.
GAAGCACGCCGTCTGAAATCGCAACGGCAAATTGTGTTCCAAGATCCGTTCGGTTCGCTTTCCCCGCGCTTGACCGTTGGCGAAATTATTGGCGAAGGTTTGACGGTTCATCATCCTGAAATGACTAAAAAAGAACGTATCCAACGCGTTTTGGAAGTCATGAAGGAAGTGTCCCTGCCGCTTGACGCGCTCAACCGTTATCCGCATGAATTCTCCGGCGGCCAGCGTCAGCGTATCGCTATTGCACGCGCCGTTATCCTGCGCCCGAAATTCATCCTTTTGGACGAGCCAACCTCTGCACTTGACCGCTCCGTACAATCCAAAGTGGTCGAACTTTTGCGCGATTTGCAGAAGAAATACGGCCTGACTTATATGTTCATCAGTCATGATTTGTCTGTCGTGCGCGCCGTCAGCGACAACGTGATTGTGATGAAGCAGGGCGAAATGGTTGAGTACGGCAGCGCGGATCAGATTTTCCACCATCCGCAAAACGACTACACCAAACGTTTGATTAACGCCGCGTTTGATTTGTAGAAAAGGAAAAGGCCGTCTGAAAAGAGATTTTCAGACGGCCTTTACGGAATTCTTTGGATTTGAAAATAAAAAAGACTTGAATCATCAAGTCTCGCATTTCATTTTCACTAGATAAAAAAATATCAAGAATGGCGGAAGCGGTGAGATTCGAACTCACGGAGGGCTATCAACCCTCGACGGTTTTCAAGACCGTTGCATTAAACCGCTCTGCCACGCTTCCATTCTTGAAGCCGTAATATTAATGGAACTTACGGCCTTTGCCAAGAGGTATTTTAGAAAAAATATCTAGGATTCTGTTTTTATTTGGATTGTTCTTCACGCATGAATACCCATTCGGCTTCGTTTGAAGCTGCTTCATTGAATGAATAGCCTTCGTAGTCGAAGTTTTTGAGCATTTCAGGCTCGGTAATGCCGTGTTCTGCCGCGTAGCGCACCATCAAACCGCGCGCACGCTTGGCGTAGAAGCTGATGATTTTGTATTTGCCGTTTTTCTCGTCTTTAAAAATCGGCGTAATCAGGCGTGCGTTGAGTTTTTTGGTGTTGACGGATTTGAAATATTCTTGTGAGGCAAGGTTGATTAAGACATCGCTACCGGCCTGCTTCAGCGTTTGGTTGAGCAGGTCGGTGATTTTATCGCCCCAAAATTCGTAGAGGTTTTTGCCGCGCGAGTTGGCAAAGGCAGTACCCATTTCCAAGCGGTAGGGCTGCATCAAGTCGAGCGGGCGCAGTACGCCGTATAAGCCGGAGAGCAGGCGGACGTGTTGTTGCAGGTAGTCGATTTGTTCCGGCTTGAGCGTATCGGCGGCGATGCCTTCATAGACGTCGCCGTTGAACATAAATACGGCTTGTTTGGCGTTTTCAGGCGTAAACGGCGTGTGCCATACGGCATTGCGTTCGGCGTTGAGCAGGGCGATTTTGTCGGAAACATGCATCAGCTCGGCGATTTGTTGAGGGGCAAGCTGGCGCAACTCTTGCATCAGGATTTCTGCTTCGGGCAAAAGGTCGGGCTGGGTAAAGCTGCTGACGGGGGAGGGGTCTTTTTCGTTGAGGTTTTTGGCTGGGGATAAGACAAAAAACATGATAATTTCGGCTTTGAAATGAATAATGTGTGGAATTGTAGGTTTAAAATCGGGGAAGAACAAGACGGGCTAAACGCATTAATTGAATGCTTTTATTGAAACGTATTTCTGTTGAAAGTAAAATTCGAAGCTTCCACCTGATTCTGACATTTCTACTTGAGGAGAATATCATGTCTAAAACCATTATCCATACCGACAAAGCCCCTGCCGCGATTGGGGCATACAGCCAAGCAGTGCGTGCAGGCGATACGGTTTATATGAGCGGTCAGATTCCTTTGGATCCGGCTACGATGACTGTGGTCGGTGATGGCGACTTCCGCGCCGAAGCAGTGCAAGTATTTAAAAACCTGCAAGCCGTAGCCGAAGCGGCAGGCGGTTCTTTGAACGATATCGTCAAACTCAATGCTTATTTGACTGATTTGGCCAACTTTGCCGTGTTCAATGAAGTGATGGCTGAATTTATCGAACAGCCTTTCCCTGCGCGTGCTGCGGTGGGCGTAGCCAGCCTGCCTAAAGGTGTTCAGGTTGAAGCAGAGGCTGTATTGGTTTTAAATGCATAATTGATGTTTTCAGACGGCCTGGGCTGGGCTTGAGGCCGTCTGAAAAGAATAACAACGGAAAACAATAATAATGGCACATTACGCAATCGGAGATATTCAAGGCTGTTTTGACGAGCTGACTTTATTGCTTGCCAAAATCGGCTTTAATCATGGTACGGACACCCTTTGGCTGGTTGGTGATATTGTCAATCGCGGCCCGAAGTCCTTGGAAACCCTGAAATTTGCCAAAGAGCATGACAGCAGTGTGCAAATGGTTTTGGGCAATCATGATTTACATCTTTTGGCAGTCGGTTGCGGTGAAGGAACGCTTAAGCGCAGTGATACGGTTGAGCCGATTTTGACCCATCCCGATAGTTATGCCATGCTTGACTGGCTGCGTCATCAGCCGCTGTTGGTGCGCGGTGACAGACATGTGATGGTGCATGCCGGTATTTTGCCGCAATGGTCGGTTGATAAGGCTGAAAGTCTTGCTCGTGAAGCTGAGGCTGAATTGCAAGGTAAAAAATACAGGAAATTTTTTGGCAAAATGTACGGCAACAAGCCGACCGAGTGGGCGGACGATTTGACAGGCTATGAGCGCCTACGCATGATTATCAACGTCTTTACCCGTATGCGTGCGCTGACGTACAAAGGCGAATTGGATTATGAATATAAATCCACTCTGAAAAAAATGCCGCTTTACCTGCGCCCTTGGTTTAAAGCGCCCAATAGGCAGAATTTGGATTATATTACCGTGTTCGGACATTGGTCGTCATTGGGCTACGTTAATACCGATCAGGTTATCGCTTTGGATACCGGCGCGTTGTGGGGCGGAGAGCTGACAGCGGTCAATTTGGATACCAATGAAGTGATACAGGTACCTTCCTTGGGCGGATTGGATTGGAAAACGGCATTGAAATAGTTTGAATAAGATAAAAGGCCGTCTGAAATGTTTCAGACGGCCTTTTTGTATTTTGTTAATCCAGAGAAGGCAGGAGTTTGTCCGGATTCATAATGCCATAAGGGTCAAGCTGATTTTTGATGGCATGCATCAGCATGAGTTCGGCCTGCGTACGCACACGGGGCAGCCAATGTTTTTTGATGATGCCTACGCCGTGTTCGGCGGCAATCGTGCCGTGGCAGGCAAGGATGTTTTCATAAACAATGGTATTGACGGCGTCTTCGTATTGGTAGGCTTCGTTGCTCAATAAGTTGGGCAGGAATGTATTGTAATGCAGGCTGCCGTCGCCTAAATGTCCGAAGCAGACAATTTGTATGCCGGGAAAACGGGTTTCCAGGGCAGGGGCGCATTGGCGGACAAAGGCGGCCACTTGGGCGATAGGGACGGCAATGTCGTGTTTGATGCTGGTGCCGAGTTTGCGTTGGGAAGCGGAAATATTTTCACGCAAGGTCCATAAGTCGGATCGCTCTTGTTCGGATTGCGCCAAGATGCTGTTTTCCCATCCGTTTTGATAGAGAAATTCGGCAAGCTTTTCATCCAGTCCGGCATCGGGAACGGAATCTGCAAGTTCAATCAAAATATGCCATTGCGCATCGGCAGGTTTTTTGAGTTGGCTGAATTCCGAAGATAAATCGAGGGCGAAGCGGCTGATTAGCTCGAAGCTGGTCAAGCGCTCGGCAAAATGGCCTTGCGCCGCAGTTAAAAGCGAGACTGCGGATTCAATATCGTCTAAACCTACCCATACGGTCGCTTTGGTTTTGGGTTGGGCAAAGAGTTTGAGTGTGGCGGCGGTAATAATGCCCAATGTTCCTTCGCTGCCGATAAAAAGATGGCGCAAGTCGTAGCCCGTTGTGTTTTTGTGCAGGGGCTGAAGATGGGAAACCAGTTCGCCGTTTGGTAAAACGACTTCCAAACCCAATACCAAATCGCGCATGCTGCCATAACGCAAGACATTCAAACCGCCGGCATTACAGGCGATATTGCCGCCGATTTGGCAAGAGCCTTCGCTGGCCAGGCTGAGCGGAAAAAGTCGTCTGGCTTCAGCTGCCGCCTTTTGAGCATTTTGCAAAATTACGCCTGCTTCAACCGTCATGCTGTTGTCCGCAAGGTTGATATCGCGGATGCGGTTGAGCTTGGAGAGATTGAGCAGTACGCCTTCGGTGGTTACCGTTGCGCCGCATAATCCGGTATTGCCGCCTTGCGGGGTTACGCGGATACGGTTTTCAAAACAGAAACGCATGATTTTCTGCACGCTCTCGACAGAGTTCGGCTGTAAGACAATATCCGGCGAAGAAACAAAACGGCGGCGTTGGTCGTTTAACAAGGCCGGAGTAGCTTCAATGATTTCAGAGGCGGAAAGAAACTCAGCAAAACGGTCGTGAAGGTGCATGGCAGTCAGGCGGAAAAGTCGGGAAGGGGAGTGTGAGAAATGTAAAAAAGCAGGATACACAATGGTATCCTGCTTTTCTTATATTCAAAAGAATATTATTTAGCAGCTTCAGAAGCAGCGGCTTCAGTAGCAGATGCAGCAGCTTCAGTAGCAGAAGCTGCGGCTTCAGAAGCAGCAGAAGCGGCAGTTTCAGCAGCTTTATCAGCACCGCCACAAGCGGCCAAAGCTAAAGACAACAAAGCAGCAGCGAACAGAGATTTTTTCATTTTTGAGGACCTTTTTTAAATCGATTTAAACTAAAAATAGCCGTCAAACGGCCTGTACAGTAGAAATTCATTGCTGAATTTTCGTTATTATGCCCCACGGGGTAGGCCAATGCAACGTTGCTTAACCGTTTGCGGACTAAAATCAATACAAAATTAGCGAAAATAATGTAAATCAGGGAGGCAGGTAAAAAATCATCTAAAAATATTCATAATTAATGAAAATTTTAAAAGTTGTTTATATTCAATAATTTGATTATTTTTAACTGTTGTTGGTTTTAAGGATTTAGAATGTTTTTGCGTTTGGGGAATTTTTTGTAATTTAGCAACTTTGTGTTGTGAAAAAGCAACTTTTATGGATTGGAATCATTCAATTTTGTTTTTTATATGGGCTTTTTTGGTTTTGTTGTGTTTACCAAAAGTATTTGTTTAAGGTAAGCCGATTGTTTAGTTACAGCTGTGATAAAATAGCCTGAACTTGACTTTTAAATATTGATTAAGGACGACATGATGTCTATTGTTAAAAATTCCGTAGTTTCCCTGCATTATGAAATGTACGATGCAAACAACCAGCTGTTGGACAAAACTGAAGAGCCGATTGCTTACCTGCATGGCGGTTATGACGGTATTTTCCCTTTGGTGGAAGAAGCGTTGCACGGCAAAAATGTAGGCGATACCGTTGAAGTAGCTTTGTCGCCTGATGATGCTTTCGGCGAGCAAGAACCTGAGCTGGTGCGTATTGAAGATGTAAGCGTGTTCCCTGTTGAAGTTGAAGTCGGCATGATGTTTGAAGCCGATGATCCGGAAACAGGCGATGTATTGATTTATCGTGTAACCGATGTTGCTGACGGTAAAGCCGTAGTGGATGGCAACCATCCTTTGGCCGGTATGAAAGTATTGTTCAAAGCGACTGTTGAAGGTGTGCGCGATGCGACTGAGGAAGAAATTGCCCACGGTCACGTACATGGCCCGCACGGTCATCACCACCACTAATCAGGCTTGAAGCATGATAAAGGCCGTCTGAAAAGGAATGAAACCTTCCTTTTCAGACGGCCTTAAGTTTTTACAAGACAGATAAATAGGAAATTTTGGCGCAGGTCAAATCAAGCAGGGAAATATGGATTTTGTTAGATATTACAATGAATTACATGTAACGGTGCGACACAATCTGTATTAAGATTCAGATATTGGTAAAACAGGCAGAATGCAATGAGTGAAACATTGGAGCAGCAGGCCGTAGCGGCCGGTATTGATTTAGGTTACCACGACATCAACGGTACATATCATGCGACCAAACCTGAAGTGTTGGAATCGGTCGTTGCTGTTTTGGACAAAAGCAAAGCTGATTCAGACGGCCTTTATCTGAATACGATGGTCGCGCATGAAAACGGCGAAGAATCTTTACAGATGCCGTCTGAATTTCATGGTGCGGAAGCGGTCGTATTGATTGATGAGGCGGATGAGTGTCAGAGCTTGACTTTATATCCGGGCGACAACGATACGCTTTGGATTAAGCTGCCCCGACTGGCTTGCGGTTATTACACTTTGTCGGCCAAGACCGGCGGAAAATGTTGCCTTGTACGCCTGATTGTTGCGCCTGAATCGGTTTACCAACCCAAACTGCTTGCCAATGGCGGTCGGATGAATGGTTTGACCATGCATTTGTACAGCCTGCGTTCCGAGCGCAACTGGGGTATAGGCGACTTTACCGATTTGCTGAACCTGATGAAATATGCGGCAGAGAAAAAGCTGGATTTTGTCGGTATCAACCCTTTGCACGCCTTGTTTACCAGCAAGCCTGCCTTTGCCAGCCCGTATAGCCCTTCTTCGCGCGAATGGCTTAATCCGATTTATTTGGATATTGAGAAAGTCGGGGCGTTTACTTATAACGAGCAACTGAAAAACTGGCTGGCACAACCGAAAATCCGTCAGCGCATTGCCGCTTTGCGTGTTACGGAAACGGTGACTTATACGGCGGTTTGGGCATGCAAGCGTGATGCGCTGCATATGGCGTTTAACGCGTTTGAACAAGATACTTGCGAAGCTGCGGCAAATGAACGCGCTGCATTTGAAGCATTTGTATTAGAAAAAGGCAAGGCTTTGCAAGGCTTCGGTTTGTTTGAGGCTTTGGACCAGTATTACAGCCGTCCCGGACAAGTGGGTTGGCAGTCATGGCCGTCTGAATTTCATCAACCTGATGGCGAAGCAGTAGAAAAATTCGCGCGCAGCCATGAACGTGAAATCCGTTTTTATATGTGGCTGCAATGGCTTTGCGCGGAGCAATTGCAAGAAGTCAACCAAGCCGCTGCCGAATACGGTGTCAAACTCGGTATTTACGGCGATTTGGCGGTCGGCGTGGCGCGCGGCAGCGCGGATACTTGGTTACACCACCAAGATTATTGTATGGATGTATCGGTCGGCGCGCCGCCCGATCCTTTGGGGCCGACAGGGCAGAATTGGAATTTGCCACCGCTTAATCCGTCGATGTTGAAACATACGGGCTATGAAAAGTTTGCCCATCTGTTGCGCGAAAACATGCGTCTGTATGGCGTGTTGCGGATTGACCATGTGATGGCGCTGTGTCGTTTGTGGTGGGTTTTAAACGATAAAACAGCAGATTTCGGTGCATACGTGCATTACGACGCTGAAGTGACTTTTGCCATATTGGCTTTGGAAAGCCAGCGAAACCGTTGCGTCATCATTGGCGAAGATTTGGGTACGGTACCCGATCAAGCGCGTTATCTGCTCAACCGCTATCAAGTGTTCTCCTACAAAGTGATGTATTTCAGCAAGGGCTGGAACGGTTTCCAACTGCCTGAAGAATACCCTGAGCAGGCGATTACGGTCATCAGTACCCACGATGTCGCGCCGCTGGCAGGTTATTGGATGGGCAAAGATTTGGATACGATGTTCAAACTCGGTACTTTGCCTGATGCAGCCGCTTTTCAGACGGCCTTGGATGAGCGCGAACACGATAAAGCCGATTTGCTGGACAAATTGAAATATACCGGCTGTCTGGGTGCAGACGTGCAAATGCCGGCAAAAGCCGATGAAACTTTGCTGGCGGCTTTGCACAAATACGGCGCATTGAGCCGCAGCAAGCTTTACGCCGTACAACTGGAAAACCTGCTGGGCATCATTGACAATTTGAATGTCCCCGGCGTGCCGGACGGTTATCCGAACTGGGCGCAAAAAATGCCGGTTTCTTTGGAAGATTTCCTACAACACCGCCTCATGGGCGGCCAACTTGCCATTATTGACGAGGTACGCATGAAAACAAACAGCTAAATCAAGGCTTATCATGAACTTGACCAAATCGAGCGCGATACGGTCGAAAGCCTGTTTCTTGCCACCCACAGCGACTTGTTCGCTTATCTGGGACGACACCGCCTTGCAGAGGGCGATGAAGTGGTGCGCGTTTTGATTCCCGGCGCAGTAAGTGTGAATATTGTGAACCGCCGCAGCGGCGAACTCATCGTGCCGTCTGAAAAAATTGATGAACGCGGTTTCTTTGTGGCTGTTTTGCCCGATGATGCACCCGATTACGCTTTGAGTATCCGTTATACCGAAGACTCCGAGCCTGTGATTGAAGAAGACCCTTATCATTTCAGCTCTGCGTTGCAAGACATGGATTCCTGGCTGTTGGCCGAAGGCAAGCACCTGCGTCCTTATGAGACTTTAGGCGCGCATTTTGCCGAGTTGGACGGCGTGAAGGGCGTACGCTTTGCCGTATGGGCGCCAAATGCGCAACGCGTTTCCGTTATCGGCGAATTTAATAACTGGGATGGCCGCCGCCATGTGATGCGTTTCCACCGCGACAACGGCATTTGGGACATCTTTATTCCGGCAGTCAAACTCAACGCCCTCTACAAATTTGAAATCCGCGATGCCAACGGCGATGTGCAGCAAAAAACCGACCCGTATGCCTTCGGCGCGGAATTGCGTCCGAATACGGCGTCTGTCGTGCGCGGTTTACCGGAAAAAGTGGACGCACCCGACTTCCGCGCCCGCGCCAACGCCATTGACGCGCCCATCAGCATTTATGAAGTGCATTTGGGTTCGTGGAAACGCAATCCCGAAAACAACTTCTGGCTGACTTACGAACAGCTCGCCAAAGAATTGGTTGCATACGTCAAAGACATGGGCTTCACCCATATCGAATTCCTGCCCGTTTCAGAATACCCGTTTGACGGCTCGTGGGGCTATCAGGCGACCGGATTGTATGCGCCGACCAGCCGTTTCGGTTCGCCCGACGAATTGCGCGCCCTGATTAAAGCCGCACACGATGCAGGCATCGGCGTCATCCTCGACTGGGGGGTCGGACACTTCCCAACCGACGACCACGGGCTTGCCAAGTTTGACGGCACCGCGCTGTACGAATACGCCGACCCGCGCGAAGGCTACCATCAAGACTGGAACACCCTGATTTACAACTTCGGCAGGAACGAAGTCAAAAACTTCCTGCAAGGCAATGCCCTGTATTGGATAGAACGTTTCGGCTTCGACGGTATCCGCGTGGACGCCGTCGCCTCCATGATTTACCGCAACTACTCGCGCAAAGACGGCGAGTGGATACCCAACCAATACGGCGGACATGAAAACCTCGAAGCCATCGCCTTTCTACGCGATACCAACACCATGTTGAAAGAGGTCGTCCCCTCCGCCACCGAAATCGCCGAAGAATCCACCTCGTTCACCAACGTAACCCGTCAAGAAGGCTTGAACTTCAGTTACAAATGGAATATGGGCTGGATGAACGACACCTTGCGCTACATGATGGAAGACCCTATCAACCGCAAATACCACCACAACAAAATGACCTTCGGCATGATGTACCAATACAGCGAAAACTTCGTCCTGCCGCTCTCGCACGACGAAGTTGTCCACGGCAAACGCTCGCTGCTCGGACGTATGCCCGGCGACTGCTGGCAACAATTTGCCAACCTGCGCGCCTACTACGGCTTTATGTACGGCTTCCCCGGCAAAAAACTCTTGTTTATGGGCAGCGAGTTTGCACAAGGCCGAGAGTGGAACTACAACGAAGGACTGGATTGGTTCCTGCTGGAGCAAGAGGGCGGCTGGCACAAAGGCGTACAAGACTTCGTACGCGAGTTGAACCATGTCTATAAAGACACTGCGCCGCTTTACCAGCTCGACCAATGGCCTGAAGGCTTTGAGTGGTTGGTTGTCGATGACGGCGACAATTCTGTATTCGTCTTCGAGCGCCGTGACCGCGAAGGCAACCGTGTTATCGTCATCAGCAACTTCACGCCTGTGGTGCGTGAAGGCTACCGTTTTGGTGTGAATTCTGCCGGCGAATACCGCGAAATCCTCAATTCAGACGACCTGCATTACAAAGGCAGCGGCGTTTCTGCCGGCGCAACGGTGGAGACAGCAGAAGTTTGGTCGCATGGCAAACCAAATTCCCTGTCTGTTACCGTACCGCCGTTGGCAACCGTTTACCTGTATCAGGCGGCAGTCAAAGACGAAGCGTAAATCAACTTTGAGGGTGGGCATTATGTCGGCCTAATCAGCTGAGAATTAAAAGATAGTGACATCAATATGACTCAAGGCCGTCTGAAAGATTTTCAGACGGCCTTATATTGGACACGAAACCAAATACATACCAAGGAATCATTCTATGACTGCCAAATCATGGCATATCGAGGAAGGTAAGCCTTATCCCATGGGCGCGACCCTGACAAGCAAGGGCGCGAATTTCGCCTTGTTTTCCATCAATGCTGAAAAGGTAGAATTGTGTCTGTTTGATAAAGATAAAGAAACCCGTTTGGAGATGCCTTCGCGGCGCGGTTCGGTATTTTACGGATTCGTGCCGGACGTTAAGGCAGGGCAGCGATACGGTTTTCGTGTGTATGGACGTGAAAACGCAGAATACGGCTCATGTTTTAATCCCAACAAATTGCTGATTGACCCGTATTCCAAAAAAATTGACGGCAAACCAAGCTACCGTACCGCCGAAGAAATGGCATGGTTCAGGCCGGAAGATGAACGCGACAATGCCGCCGTTGCACCGAAAAGCGTCGTGATCGGACGCAGCCGATTTAATTGGGCCAAAGATTGCCGTCCGGAGATACCGTGGGGCAAAACCGTTATTTATGAAGCCCATGTCAAAGGGTTTACCAAGCAGTTCCCCGATTTGAAATATGCAGGCACTTATAAGGCCTTGAGTGATAAACGGTTTTTGGCTTATCTGCAAGAATTGGGGGTGACGACGGTCGAGCTGCTGCCGATTCATTATCATCTGGACGAATACCATCTTCAGCAGATGGGTTTGAGCAATTATTGGGGCTACAACACTTACTCCCATTTTGCCGTCGAGCCGTCTTATGCCGATAATCCCGAGCGTGCGGCGGCGGAGTTTAAACAGGCAGTCAAAGCCTTGCATCAGGCAGGTTTGGAAGTGATTTTGGATATCGTGTACAACCACACGGCAGAGCAGGACGACAAAGGCCCGATGCTGTGTCAGCGCGGTATCGACAACACCTTATGGTATTGGCACACCTCTTACTGCAGCTATGAAAACTGGTCAGGTTGCGGCAATACGCTCAATATTGTCCGTCGCGACGTTACCCGTTGGGCGGCAGACAGCCTGCGCTATTGGGCCGAAGAGTTTCATGTTGACGGCTTCCGTTTTGGTCTTGGGAAAGCGGTAATTTGGGCGCATTTGCCGAACGCTTGGCCGGGTCGTCCGATATTTTCAACCACAGCGGCCGCCGACCGTCTGCCAGTATCAACTTCATTACTGCACACGATGGCTTCACTCTGCGCGATTTGGTCAGCTACAACGAAAAACACAACGAAGCCAACGGTGAAAACAACCGCGACGGGCATAATGAAAACATCAGCTACAACCACGGCGTAGAAGGCGAAACCGATGATGAAGAGGTTTTGCTCAACCGCGAATACACTTCCAAAGCGTTGCTTGCCTCCTTATTTTTATCCAACGGTAAGGTAATTGGGAGATTTCTTGCGTACCATCATAGAAATTAAATTACGAAGAATCAGGAAAATGTGTTGTTGAACATATGGGGATTTGGATTTTGCATAAAATAAAGTAAATGATAATCAAACCATTATTTAATTAACCCTTTGACATTTTGTTGGTATTTGTTAGTTTGTGGCTTAGTGGTATAAATGGAAAATGCCGATAAGATGATTAATGGTTTAATTGTTAATTAAATGTTTTATAAAGAAAAATATCATTTTTTTAAATCTTTTCGCTATAATTCCCTTGTTATGTAACAAACCTACTTGTTATTCCTTTCAGACGGCCTGTTGCTGTTGTCAGGCCGTCTGAAAACCGAGTTTTGTTGTTTTTAATAAAACCATCAGGCGCGTTGTCCAGTGCCTCACGCTAGAGAAAGGCTTCCATGGCTAAGAAAAAACTCCCCATCTCCGGTTACGATTATGTAATGCCTAAACCGGACGCCGAAACCATCCGTAAATCCATCGTTTACAAGCTGATTTTTATCTTAGGCGTAGATCCGAAGGAGGCAACTTCACATCAATGGCTCAACGCCGCCATGCTTGCCGCGCGTGACCTGATTGCGGAAGATTTCCTCAAAACACGCCGCGCCCACATCGACAACGGCAAACGCATGGTTTATTACCTGTCTATGGAGTTCCTACTCGGCCGTTCGTTTGTCAACGCGCTGATTAACGAAGGTGTTTACGCCGAATTTGAAGAAGCTTTCAAACAACTGGGCAAAGAATTTGCCGATGTCTGCGAACAAGAAGAAGATCCGGGTTTGGGTAACGGCGGTTTGGGCCGTCTGACCGCCTGCTTCCTCGACTCTTTGGCAACCCTGCGCATTCCTGCTATGGGCTACGGCATCCGTTACCAATACGGTATGTTCAAATAAGAAATCGTGGATGGCCAACAAGTTGAAAAACCCGATTTGTGGCTCGACCAAGATTTGGCATGGCAGTTTGCCCGTCCGAACAAACAATATTCCGTCCGTTTCGGCGGTCAAGTATTGAACTTGGGCGACAAAAAAGAATGGCAGCCGAGCGAAGAAATTTCCGCTTGGGCATACGATGAAATCATTCCGGGCTATGGCGGCGAATGTGCCAATCCATTGCGCTTGTGGACTGCACACGCAGGCAACCTGTTTGACCTTACCGACTTCAACCGAGGCGATTACGCTCCCGCCGTCCGTGCGCAAAACAGCGATGAAAACATCTCACGCGTCCTGTATCCGAACGACTCTACCGAATCCGGCCGTGAATTGCGCTTGAAACAAGAATACTTCTTGGTTTCCGCATCCATACAAGACATCGTAGCGCGCCATAAATGCCGTTTCCCCAGCATCAAAAACCTTGCCGACAAAGTCGCCATCCATCTGAACGACACCCACCCCGTGCTGGCGATTCCTGAGCTGATGCGCATCCTGATTGACGAAGAAGGCATTGCGTGGACCGAAGCATGGAATATGTGCTGCAAGATTTTCTCTTACACCAACCACACATTGATGAGCGAAGCCTTGGAAACTTGGCCGGTCGATTTGATGGGCCGCCTGCTGCCGCGTCATTTGGACATCATCTTTGAAATCAACGCCTACTTCCTCAATGCCTTACGCGCCATCGGTAACTTCGACGACGACTTTGTCCGCCGCGTATCCATCATTGACGAAACCCACGGTCGTCGCGTCCGCATGGCATGGCTTGCCGTAATCGGTTCGCACAAAGTCAACGGCGTGGCCAAAATCCACTCCGATTTGATGACCACATCCATCTTTGCCGACTTCGCCAAAGTGTTCCCAGAACGCTTTACCAATGTAACCAACGGCGTAACCCCGCGCCGCTGGATTAACATCGCCAACCCAGGCTTGACCAAATTCTTGGACAAACATCTGGGCAACGAAGACTGGCGTCTGCATCTGGACAACCTGACCAAGCTCAACGATAAAGTGGACGATGCCTCCGTACAGGCAGAATTCGGCGAAGTGAAAAAAGCCGCCAAAGAGCGCCTTGCCAAATACATCGAAACCGAGCTTGGCATCAAAGTTAACACCGATGCACTTTTCGACATCCAAATCAAACGTATCCACGAGTACAAACGTCAAGCATTGAACGTGATGCACATCGTTGACCGCTACAACAAAATCCTAGAGAACCCGGATTTCGATTGGCAGCCGCGTGTGTTCATCTTTGCCGGTAAAGCCGCTTCCGCCTATTACATGGCGAAGAAAATCATCCGACTGATTAACGACGTTGCCAAAGTCATCAACAACGCCCCCCGTATCCGCGACCTGATTAAAGTCGTTTACATCCCGAACTACAGCGTCAGCCTTGCACAAATCATCATTCCTGCTGCCGATTTGCACGAACAAATCTCACTGGCAGGTACGGAAGCATCCGGTACCAGCAACATGAAATTTACCCTCAACGGTGCAATCTGTATGGGCACACTGGACGGCGCGAACGTTGAGATTTTGGAAAAAGTCGGTGCTGACAACTGCTATATCTTCGGTAACACCGTAGAACAAGTCGAAGAAATCCGCCACAACGGTTACGACCCGTTGAGCTATATCGAGCGAGACAGCGACCTGCGCCGCGTCGTCAATCGAATCAGCCAAGGCACTTTCTCTCCGGAAGAGCCAAACCGCTACAACGACGTGTTGCAACCATACGGCGACTTCTATCAGCTGATGGCGGATTTCCGCAGCTACATTGACACGCAATACAAAGCGGACGAACACTACCGCAACGTATCCGCATGGCGCAAATCAGCCTTGATCAACATCGCCAACATGGGCTTCTTCTCATCCGACCGCTCTATCGCCGACTACTGCCGCGATATTTGGTACATCAAACCATTGAGCGAAAAAGAATTGCCCGGCAGAAATTAAGCGTTAAGCAGATAGCGAAAGCCGATACATCGGAAAGGTGTATCGGCTTTTTTAGACGGCATGATATAGAAACGAGTAAAACAGCATGGTTATATCGCTGTTTTAGCGTATTTCTAAATGACTCAATTTAAAACCGATATTTAAAACCCAACAGCCATTCGTTTTGGCGGTAGCGGTAATACACCGCGTTGCTGCGTGCGATTGTGCGGCGGAAGCGCAGTTCGGGATATACGCCTTTGATATTCCATTGCGGAAAACCCGCCGCAGCCATCATGATGTATTGCTTGTCGCGCCGCCGCCTGTTGTCGCTGACGAAACTTGCCGCGTCATACAGGCTGCGGCGGTAGAGCAGGATGGCGTTTAAATAAGTACCGCCCGGAAACAGCCGGTATGCGCCCAGCCGAGCCGTATATTCTTTGCTGGAAGAGGATTTTTCGGGATAGGCTTTGCGGGCGGCATCGAAGTTGGCAAATAGGCCGCTTTTCGGCGTGATGGAAAATTCCGCCCCCGCGCCCAGTTCGTATTGTTTGTAGTCGGCAAAATAAGTTTTGCTTTGTCCGCCGTATCCGGTCTTTTTCGCGCCGGCACGGGCATTGACACGCCAGCGCGGGGAGAGTGTGTGCGACCAGTCGGCATCCGCACCCCATGCGCGGTAGTGGGTGTGGCGGTTGCGGAAGTCGTATTCGAAATAGGGCAGCAGGGAAAAGGAGGAGCGTGCGTCGGCATAGGCATATCCCGCGTACAGCGAACTGTTGTGATAGCCGTAATCCGGCATGGCTGCCGAATCTTTGTCTTTTTCCGTGTAGCGGTTGCCGTACAGCACACCGCGCACCTGTAAGCCGTGATGCCCTTTGAGCGGGACGGTTTTTTCGGCGGTCGCGCTATAGGATGAGAAGGTCGAATCCGTTGGCGCGGGCAGGGTGCGCTCCATCAGGCACATGCCCGCGATTTCCCACACGCATTGGTTGATGCCGTTGCCTTGGTTTACGTTGCTGTTGTAGCCGTAGCCGAGGCTGATTTGGCCGTGCCAGCGGCGGCGTTTGCCCAGTTCGGACAAGTAGTTTTCCACGATGGGGCGGGTTTCTGCGGGAATATCCGTTTTCAGAACTTTCCCAAACGCGGCGGCGGACTCTTTGTTTTGGTTGTCTTCGGCATAAAACCGCCCCGCTTCGAGCAGCAGGCGGGGGTTGTCGGGTTCGGCTTCCAAGGCCGTCTGAAAACTGTTCCCCGCCGCGCGGAAATCCCCTTCGTCCCGTTTTTGCAGCGCATCGGCCAAATGAATCAGCGCGGGTTTGTGCTGCGGCAGTTTGGCGTAGCGGGTGGTGAACTGCCGCACCTTGTGCCACTGCCGCGCATTGAGGGCGTGGTAAATCGCGCTTTCCAGTTCTTCCGCCGTATCGCCGACTTGGTAGATTGCACCGTCTATCATGATGTAGCCGTCGTTTTCCTCTACTTCCCCGCGTGCCTGTTCCGTGTCCAGCCAACCGCTTTCGCGGTATTGCTGCGTTTGGCGGCTGCCCTCGTCCAGCAGGCGGCGGCGTTCGTCGGCGGCATCGTCGGACGGGGCGGCAAGGCAGACCGTACAGAGTGGCAGGAAAAGCAGGCAGAGGCGGTGGGTCATGTGATGGGGTCCTTTGGAGCGGGGAGGCCGTCTGAAAGAAGTAAAAACAGAAATTCCGCAAGGCAATGCAGGTTTGCACGGCACTTCGGAAACAGGTCAGCCGCAGTATATTTATGCCTACTGCGGCTGCGGTTAAAAAACGGCGGTTTTCCTGATTGCGGGAACGTACGGCCAAACGCCGAAAACACCGGCATTCCCTAATCGCGTAAGCGGGCAAGGTTATTTTTTCGCGCCGCCGAAGGCTACGTCGTCGCCTACGCCGTTACCGCGTTCGGCATAACCCGCCATGGCTGCCGCGCCATTGCCGTAGAATTGTCCTTTGATGCCTTCGTTATTGGCTGCACCGCTGTTGAATGTACCTTTTGAATTGTTAATTTCAACACCATCAAAGCTCAAATCATTATCGCCTGCGCGTTTCAGTGCGCCGCTCATAGAACCGAATTTATTCGTACCGAATGTGGCTGTGATTTCACCGGTATAGAAATCGTTTTTGCCCGGCGTGTGCTTGTTGATGCCGACAACATTATAGGTGGCAGTAGCTAAGCCCGTAGTGTTTTTGGTCGGGTTGTCGCCTACATACCAAACGGTGCGTTTGCCGTCCGCCATATTCAAATCCGTGCTGTTGTCGGGCGGGTTGCCTTTGCGCGGCGCCCATTCGCCGAAGAAGACGTTGCCGTCGCTGCCGCCCATGCCGGGCACTTTGGCAATCACCAAGCCGCCGAATTTCGGTGCAAAGGGAAGTTTCGGCTCGGTTATTTGGCGCACGCTGTACACTTCGGTGTTGTTGTGGCGGTTTTCATACCACACCTGACCCAGTTTCGGGTTGTAGAACCAGCCGATAACCGGTTTCACATCACCCAAGCGCAGATACTGCGGATTGCGTGTGCCATCAACATTGGCATAGGGGTCGTTGCCGTTAATCGGAACTTTCTGTGTGCCCTGTTTATATTTGATACCGATATGTTTAACCGGGCCGTCTTCCAGATTGATGGAGTTTGACCAACTATGGCCGTTGTCGGTACTGAATGCCAAGCCTGCCTTGCCAGCACCGAAGGGTTGCCAACTGGAGGCACCTGGTTTGACTGTTGTCCAATCTCTATCCTTCCTTTTTTGGCTTGAATCACCTTCCGGAGCGGCGGCGGCTACGCCGAAAATGCCGCACAGCGTTGCGGCCAACAGGGTTTGTTTGAAGATAGACATAATAAGTCTCCTTTTTAACATTAAGTGAATAACAACAAACATCCGCTTTATTGCCGCCGGCTGGCGGAAAAAACGGCAAAAAGCCTTCCCCTGCGGGGCGGTTTGGTTTGTGTATCCCTATGTCCGGCGCGTTTGCCGCGCCTGTCGTTATCCGTCCGGCTAAAATTTCGCCGTCAGCCCGAAGGTAACCGTCCTGCCCGGCCCGGGTGCGGGCACGTTGCTCATCGGGTCAAGGTAGTAGCGGTTGGTCAGGTTGGTGATGCCTAAGTTGACGTTGAGGTTTTTGTGCACCTGATAACGGCCGTACACGTCCCACGTCAGCGAGGGGTTCCAATGGTAGGGCTTGCCGGTGCTGTTGAAGATATGCCCCAAACCCCGCTTCAACAGTTGGTCGTATTGCTTGGTATTGACGCGGCTGTGGTAGATGCCGCGCAGGCCGAATTCGAGTTTCTCGCCCAAGGCGCGCATGCCCGCATCAAGGTTGACCGAATACTTCGGCTGCAGTGCCTGGTAGCCGCGCGTGCTGCCGTAGCCCCCTTCGATGCAGACCGGTATGCCTTTGTAGCCGTAGGGGTCGAAATCGAAGGCTGTGTCGCGGTCGCACATCTGCTGTTTCAGGCGGTAGGTCGCGCCCAGCGCGGCGAAGAAGCGGCCGCTGTCGATGCGGCCCTGCCATTCCAGCCCGGCGGTATCCTTGCTGTCGTATTGCACGGTGCGGAAATGGTCGGTGGTCTCGATCACGTTCCGGATGCGGTTGCGGTAGTAGGTCAGGCGCATATCGCCTTGGCGCAGCCGGGCAAAGTGCGGTGCGAAGTTAAAGTTGTAGCCGATTTCCAGGCTGCGGCTGCGTTCCGGCTTAAAGCGGAAATTCGGTGCTTTGGGCGATCCGACATAGGCCAGGTCGTTGTAAAAGCTGCCGACTTCGTACACGCTGGGGAAGCGGGTCATCTGCGCGTAGCGCACGAACAGGCGGTTGTTGTCGGTCAGGTCGTAGCTGACGGCGACGGTCGGCGCCCAGGCATGGGCGCGTATCGGTTTGGGCTGCGCCCAGTATTGCTCTTCGGTGTAGTGTTTGTTGATAACCCTATGGGCTGATCCGGTATCACCGCCGGTTTCCGGATAACCGACACCCATATTGGACAGTTTTCCTGCTTTGTAATGATCAAGACAGGTTATTACGCTATTTCTTATACAGTTCTCAGGATTTCCCGGCACTGCCCAATATCGGTAATGTGCCTGATTCAATCCCTGCGGATTGGCAACCTTTTCCTGATAATTTTTCACAAAATCATGGAAATGTTTGGGTAGAGAACCGCTGTCCAGCTTGCCGTTTACAAACGGCACGTATACGGGGCGCACCCGGTACAACGGTTGATTTTGAGAATTATTATGACCCCGACCGTTATAATAAACAAGCCCGTCGCTGCCGATATAGCTGTATTGATCCTCAACCCGGTAAGTACCATCACTACTATATTTCGGCATATTATAGCGTGCACCGTGCGCCTGCATGGCCCGATCAGCGGCGGCGATGGCGGCATCATTGCCTGACTGGTAGGCGCGCCGGCTCTGTTCGGATACCGCCTCCCAATCGCGCCGCTCCTGATCGCCAACCAGCTCGAAATATGGGATGTACACGCCGTCCGAATAAGTGCCGTGCCCGCCGCCGCCGGCCTGATAGCGCGGGTCGCGGCGGGCGCGGCCTTCGGCCAGGGCGGTATCGAAGCCCCTGAAATTGTGGTAGCGGATGCCGGCGGAGATTTTCAGGCGGTCGGTGGCCTGCCAGTCGAATACCAGGTTGCCCCCCCATTCGCGCCGTTTGCCGCCGCGCGGGCCGGCAATTTTCGTCATGCCGGTGGCCATGCCGGCCAGGTTGAACATATCCTGCGAATTGACCACTTCCACTTCTTCTTCCAGCTTCTCGTTCTGATAGTCGGCGGACAGGGTCATGTTCAGGCGCGGATGCAGGCGGAAGCGGTTGTTCAGGTCGAAGCCCGTGCGGCTGACGCGGGTTTTCTGCTCGGCACCGGACAGCACGCGGTATTGGCCGTTGTCGTTGGGCAGGATTTTCATCACTTCTTCTTTGCTCAAACCGTTGATGCCGTAATCGTCCAGCAGGCTGCCGCAGCTGCTGTAGTTGTCGGCATAATCGGGCGGAAGTTGTCCGCGTTTGGTACACCAGTACCAGGCATCGTAATAGGGGTCGGGGCGGGCGACAGACAAATCCATGCCGCCGCTCTGGTGGCGGGTGGAGTTGGTTTTGATGCGCCACAGGTTGGCCTGCAGGTCCAGCCAGCGGCTGTTTTCGGGCTTCCAGGCCCAGCCGAGCTTGTAGGTGTCGGTGCGGATGGTGGAATCGATGCTCTGCGCCTGCGGCGACAGTTCTCTGGGGCGGCCGCTGGGATTATGCTCTTCCATATTCATCACATAGGTGGTGTGGAAGGGGTTGATTTCGCCGAAGCGCACGTCGGTGCGCATATACTGCCAGCCGAGGTTGTGGCTGCCGGGTAGATGCCAGTTGTTTTTCAGCAGCAGGGTTTTGGTCCTGATGTTGCTGTTGAACACTTCCACACCGGGATGGTAGACCTTGGCCATATTGGGTACGAAGGTGGCGGAGTTTTTGCAGTTGAAATCGCTGCCGCCTTGGTCGTAGCATTTTTGCAGGTCGTATACCGGATTGTGCAGGTAGCCTTCCGCACCCTTGCGTCCGGCAAAGTAGTTGCCCTTGTCGCGGTAGCTGTAGGCGGCCAGGCCGTCTGAAAGTTCGGTTTTGAAGGCGGCGGCGGCCATATAACTGCGGTCGCCGCCGAAGCGCCAATTGTCGCGGCCGCTTTTATGTTTGGGCGGGGTCAGGCCGTCGGCCACCAAGGCCTGCGGGCTTTGCTGGCCGGTATGCGGGTCGACGCCGCCGCCCGCGCCGTCCGCCGTCGCGCCGAAGGGCAGGGTTCGGTAGTCTTCCCAGCCCAGCCATTGGTTGAGGTTGTTGGCCTGTTTGTTGCTGTTGTTGGAAAACTCTGTTTTCAGCTGGAAGCCGAATTTCTGCCCTTCGGGCACGATGTCGTCGGCTTCGATGGTGCGGATGGTGACCGCGCCGCCGACGCCCGATTTCACGCCGCGCGTGAGGGCGGGGCTTTTTTCCACCGCGATGCTGCGGAACAGGGCGGGGTCGAGGTAGTTGCGGTCGCCCACGCCGTAGTTGTTCATCCATACGTCGATAGTCTGCTCGGTGCCGTCCACGGTAACGGGGATGCGACCCTTGCCGGTGATGCCGCGTATATTGGGCGTAATCGCGCCGCCGGCGGTGCGGGTGTTCATGTTATACACGCCGTTGAGGCCTTTGAGCACGTCGCCGGCGGCATTGATCCGATAACGTTCGAGGTATTCCTTGCCGATATAGGCGTTGGAGACGTTTTTGTAATACACGTCGTCCGCGCCTTTTTGGTCGTTGGTACGTTTGCCACTGACAACAACAGTATCCAATTCCTGGTATTGTTCTGGTCGATCTGAGGCTTCGATGGTATCAGCAACGGTTAATGTACTGAATGCGCTGGCAAGGCTGAGAATGATTATTTTGGGTTTGGGAGTAAAAGCAGACATAGTTTCTCTTTGTTAAGAACTTAATATAAGAGGTTAAAATACTCTTTTATATAAAAAATATAAAATTTTTAAATATTATTAATATTTATATTATAATTGATTATTCTTATCATTATTGAAATAATTTAATAAATAGTCGTTTTTATCATAATTTTTTTTGGATAATATTCAGATAAATAGAGAGATGAAAAGGCCGTCTGAAAATTTTCAGACGGCCTTTTGTTTTATTTGCTTTGAGAATCAATCAAGCAAGATTATTTTTCGGCTTCTTCAAAGCCGACGACTTCGAGGCCGAAGCCGGTGAGGCCGGTGAAGGATGAAGGCTGGCCGAGGACGCGCAGTTTTTTGACGTTGAGGCCGGCAAGGATTTGCGCGCCTATGCCGTAGCTTTTGCTGTCCCATTTGTAGGCTTGGTTTGCGCCTTTGGGCAGGGTGCGGTCGAGCAGGGTGGCGCCGTCTTCGGTACGGTGCAGGAGGATGACTACGCCGCTTTCGGCTTGTTGGATGCGCTCAAGGGCTTTGGGCAGCGACCATGAATGGCGCGGGTTGGCTTGGATGAAGTCCATCACGCTGAAGGGTTCGTGGACACGGACGAGGGTTTCTTCGTCGGCGGTTGGGGTGCCTTTGACGAGGGCGAGGTGGGTTTCGCCGGAGAGTTTGTCGACGTAAACGTGTTGTTGGAATTCGCCCCACGGGGTTTGTACGGGTGCGTTGCCCATGTCTTCAAGCAGACTTTCGGTACGGCTGCGGTATTCGATGAGGTCGGTAATGGTGCCGATTTTGAGATTGTGTTCTTCGGCGAACTTCATCAGTTCGGGCATACGCGCCATGGTACCGTCGTCGTTGATGATTTCGCAGATGACGGCGGCGGGAATCAGGCCGTTCATTTGTGCCAGGTCAACGCCGGCTTCGGTGTGTCCGGCGCGGACGAGTACGCCGCCTTTTTGGGCGCGCAGTGGGAAGATGTGGCCGGGTTGGACGATGTCTTCTGGTTTGGCGGATGGGGAAACGGCGGTTTGAATGGTCAGGGCGCGGTCGGCGGCGGAAATGCCGGTGGTAATGCCGTGGGCGGCTTCGATAGAGACGGTAAAGTTGGTGCCGTATTGCGCGCCGTTTTTCTGGGTCATCATAGGCAGGCCGAGTTTTTCGACCATTTCGCCGTCCATCGGCAGGCAGACCAGGCCGCGCGCGTTTTTGATCATGAAGTTGATGGCTTCGGGGGTAACGAATTGGGCGGCCATCAGCAAGTCGCCTTCGTTTTCACGGTCTTCGGCATCGGTGATGATGACCATTTTGCCGGCTTTGATGTCTGCTAGGATTTCGGGGATGGTGGAGATGTGGGACATGGTATTTCTTTCTTGGCTGATGGTGGGGGCGTGGCGGTCTTGGTGGTCTTGATCCAGCCACATGTCAGGCATATTGGCTGCCTGCTCGATTTTTCGGGCTTTTTTCTCGCCGAAAGATTTGTTTTTCAGCAGGGCGGACAGCTCGCCTTGGTTGATGGCGATGGCTTGTGCAAACTTGGTCTGCTGGCCGTTGTGGTGTTGTGTTATCCATTGCCGCAGGTTGTGGCGGCGCAGGTCGGTGGTATTCATGATGAGATGAAATTGAATTGTGTGTAATGGATTGTAGTCTTGTCTTTACTAAAAGGCAAACTTTGTTTGTTGAGATTTTTTTATTACTTTTTGGTAATAAGTTTTAATGTTTCAGACGGCCTGGGTATGGCTTGAAATTGACGGTTTTGAGAGAATATAGGGAATGTTTTGATGATTATTTTAACGGGGGATGTTTGAAATGAAAATGCTTGGGCGCGGATTGGTCGTGCTGGTGTTGTGTGCGCTGACGGCTGCGGGCGGCTGGTTTTATGCCCTGCATAGTCAGAACGAAGAACATCAGGTTTTGTCCCGTGAGGGGGTTTTGATGCAGATTAAGCAGATGAACCGCTTGGAAAGTACGGCGTTTTATATCGATACGATTATCCGTACGGAGAAAAAAGGGGATTGGCGCAGGCTATGGCAGGATTCGCAAAGCGGTATTTTTATTGTACGCGGCAAGGTGTTGGCCGGTTTGGATTTGGATAAGTTGAGCGCGGACAATGTCAATATTGTGGACGACAAGGTATTGATTAGTCTGCCGGCGGTGGAAATCTTGAGCGTGGATTTGGAAAATATCGAAGTGTACGATATTCAGACCGGCTCGTTTAATTTGCTGCCTATGGATAAGTCGGTATTTAAGACGGTGCAGGAAGAGGCGAAACGGCAGGTATTGCAAAGCGCATGTAAGGCTGAGATTTTGGAACATGCCAACCGTCAGGCGCAAACGCAGTTGGAAAACCTGTTTGCATTGACACAGACGAAGGTGTCGGTGTATCCGGCCGCGGTAGGGAAGTGCGGTTAAATAGATTGGTTTAAAAGATGAGGCCGTCTGAAAATTTTTCAGACGGCCTTTGTTTTATCAAGCCATTATCCGCGTCGTAAAACGGCGGTATTGATGTATTTTTGAATACCGGTGGCAATGGCTTGGGCGCATTGTTGGCGGAAGGATTCGCTGCCGAGCAGCTGCTCTTCGGTAGGGTTGGAGAGGAAGGCGGTTTCCACCAAAATGGACGGAACATCCGGCGCGCGGAGGACGGCGAAGTTGGCTTCGTCAACGCGGCCTTTGTGCAACTGGTTGAGCTTGCCTAATTCGGTCAAGACGGAATGGCCGAGCTTGCGGCTGTCGCGCAGGGTCGCGGTTTGGGTCATGTCCAAAATCGTGTTGTCGACATTGGGGTTGCCGCTGGTTTGTACGCCGCCGATGGCGTCGGCGTTGTTTTGGGTTTGGGCAAGGAATTTTGCCGCCGAGCTGGTCGCACCTTTGGTATTGAGCATATACACACCGGTACCGCGAGCGGACGGGCTGGTAAAGGCATCGGCGTGGATGGATACGAATACGTCGGCATTACGCGCACGGCCTTTGGCAACGCGTACGCCCAATGGGATAAAGATGTCTTCGTTGCGCGTCATGAATACGTTGTAACCCAAGGCTTCGAGGCGTTTCTTGGTTTCGCGTGCGATGGAGAGTACGACGTTTTTCTCTTTGAGGCCGCTCGGGCCGATTGCGCCGGGGTCTTCGCCGCCATGACCGGGATCGATCATAATCACAGGACGGCGGTTGCCTCCGCTGCCGCGATTGCTTTTAGGGGCAGGGGTGTCGTATGCGATATTGGTATTCGGACGTTGTTTGGGGATATTGCCGTTGAGCAAGGCCATCATCGGGTCGTTGGCATCTGCGCCGTGCGGATAAAGGTCGATAACCAGGCGGTTTTTAAAGTTGCCGACGGGTGCGAGTGCGAAGACTTGCGGATGGGTGCTTTGTTTGAGGTCGATGACGATACGCACGGTGTTGGGCGTATTTTGACCGGCGCGAATGCTGCGGATAAAAGGGTCGTTAGACAGCACTTTGCTGGAAATGCCTTGCAGGACGCTGTTGATTTCCGCTCCTTGAATATCCACGACCAACCGACTGGGGTTGTCCAACATAAAATGTTGGTATTTCATCGAGTGGTTGCTCTCAAGGGTAACGCGTGTGTAGGCGTGCGCCGGCCAAATGCGGACGGCAAGGAATTGCGCAGGAGAGGCCGGTTTGGCCAATGCGGCACCAACGGGCGTGAGGGTGAGAAGTAGTCCTGTGCCTTGACGGAGAATGTGTCTTCTAGTTAATTTGACCATGATTCTAAACTTTTTCGGCCTTGGTTTGTGTGGGCGGAAAAGGTGCAGGTTCTGCCCTTATCGGTGTACGTCAATGTAATGGTAATGTCTGCCGGAGGCGTGAATTCCCCGCCTTGCTGCGGCCATTCGATGAGGCAGATGCTGTCGGGCGCAAACAATTCGTCCAAACCGGCATCTTCCCATTCCTCGGGCATGGTAAAGCGGTAGAGGTCGAAATGGTGGAGGGTGAATGCATCCAGCGGATAAGATTCGACAATGGTGTAAGTCGGGCTTTTGACTGCGCCCGTATGCCCCAGTCCGCGCAAAATGCCGCGTGTCAGCGTGGTTTTGCCTGCACCCAGCCCGCCTTCAAGATAGATGGTCAGCGGAGCGGAAAGCTGCTTGCTCCATTCTTCACCCAGTTTCAGGGTTGCTTCTTCATCGGGCAGAAAACGGGTGTACAGTCCGTTTGAGTGCATGGAATAGGCCTTGTCGTTCAAAAGGCTTAATTATGATGGAATTGGCAGCGTTTGCAAACCTGATAGACGATAAAGTTAGATAAAGATAGTGTTGAGGCCGTCTGAAAACGGAATTCAGACGGCCTTTAATGTTAAAATGAAAATATCCCTCACAAAATTGCGAGACAGCTTATGCCTTTATCCATAGACAAACAATTATTGCCGCACCGCAATGCCATCGACAGTATCGATGCGGAAATCCTCCGTTTGCTCAACGAGCGCGCCGGTCATGCGCATGCTATCGGCGAATTGAAAGGGACAGGCGCGGTGTACCGTCCTGAGCGGGAAGTGGCCGTTTTGCGCCGGATTCAGGATTTGAACCGCGGCCCTTTGCCTGATGAATCGGTCACCCGGCTGTTTCGCGAGATTATGAGCGAATGTTTGGCGGTAGAACGTCCGCTGACGATTGCCTATTTAGGGCCGAAGGGAACATTTACCCAGCAAGCCGCCATCAAACATTTCGGCCACGCCGCACACACCATGGCGTGTACCACCATCGACAACTGCTTTAAACAAGTTGAAACGCGCCAAGCCGATTATTTGGTGGCGCCGGTGGAAAACTCGACCGAAGGTTCGGTGGGGCGCACTTTGGACTTGCTGGCCGTAACCGCTTTGAAAGCCTGCGGCGAAGTGGTTGTCCGCATTCATCACAACCTGTTGCGTAAAGACAGCTACGAAATCGGCGGCATTACCAAAGTTTTCGCTCATGCCCAAGCCTTGGCGCAATGCAACGACTGGCTCGGCCGCAACCTGCCCAATGCGGAACGTATCGCCGTAGCCAGCAATGCCGAAGCAGCGCGTTTGGTTGCCGAATCTGACAGCCCGAATGTGGCCGCTATTGCCGGACGTATCGCCGCGGAAATTTATCAGTTGAGCTTTGCCGCCGAGTGTATCGAAGACGAACCAAACAACACCACGCGCTTCTTGGTGATGGGCCATCAAGAAACCGGCCGCAGCGGCAATGATAAAACCTCTTTGGTCGTCTCCGCACCCAACCGTGCCGGTGCCGTTACTTCCTTGTTGCAACCTTTCACCGAGTTGGGTATTTCCATGACCAAATTTGAAAGCCGCCCAAGCAAATCGGTTTTGTGGGAATACCTGTTCTTCATCGATATCGAAGGCCATCAAAGCGATGAAAATGTCCAAAAAGCCTTGCAGCTTTTGGGCGAACACGCTTCCTTCGTCAAAGTTGTCGGCTCTTATCCGACCGTTGTTTTGTAAGGATTATTGGGTATAAAAGGCCGTCTGAAAATATTCAGACGGCCTTTTATCGTTTTATCGATTAGCGTTCACTTAGCGCTTGTTTCATACGCGTAATCGGTTTGATCAGGTATTGGAAGATGGTTTTTTCACCGGTTTTGATGTCCACCGTTGCAACCATGCCCGGAATAATCGGCATAGGTTTGCCGTTTTTGTCTTTCAGGGAGTTGTTTTCAGTTTGGACGAGAACACGGTAATAGACTTGGTTCGGGTCAAGTTTCAAGTCGTTGGCACGGTTTTGCATAGAGTTGCTGACGGTATCGGCGCCGACGAGGGTAACTTTGCCTTCCAAACCGCCGTAGATGGAGTAGTCGTAGGCACTGACTTTAACCAATGCAGGTTGGCCTGCGCGGATAAAGGCGATGTCTTGCGGACGGATATAGGCTTCGACCAGCAGTTTGTCGTCAACGGGGATGATTTGCATGATGTCTTCGCCTGCATTCACAACGCCGCCGATGGTGGTGACTTTTATGCCTTTGACGATGCCGCGCATAGGCGCACGGATTTGCGAGCGTTCAACCGGATCGGCACGCATGGCAACGTTTTCTTTGGATTGCGCCAGCTCGGATTCGGCTTGCAAGAGTTCGTTGTTGGCATCGGCTTTGTAGCGGTTGCGGCGTTCGGAGATTTGGGTGGCCAAGTCTGCGGAATCGCGGCGCATTCTTAAAAGTTCGACTTCGGAAACCACGCCTTCGGCAACCATCGGTGCGGTAATGGCGATTTCGCGGTCAAGCGCGGCCTTGCTTTGGGAGAGGCCGCTGACGGCATCGGTCATGGCTTGACGGCGTGCTTTGTAGGCGGCAATTTCGCGACGGCGAAGCTCAGGGCTCACGCTGTCAGGGAAGGAGAGCTTGATGCCGTAGGCTTCGGCTTTAAGACGGGCAATAGTGGCTTCGAGGTTTTCGACTTTGGCTTCGCTTTCTCGTAAAACGGCAGAGCTGCGCGTGTCGTCGAGTTTCATCAGAATCTGATCTTTCTCGACCATGTCGCCTTCTTTAACCATGATTTCGGTTACGATGCCGGGGTCGAGGCTTTGGATTACTTGCTCACGGCTGCTGGGAATGATATTGCCGTTGCCGCGGGTCACTTCTTCGACAGGGCTGTTGTATGCCCAGACGACGAAGACAATCAGGAAAAGGAAGAATAGGATGATGACCCAAAATTGGCCGCTGTGTTTTTCTTTTTGAAGGGCGGCATTGAGGTCGTTGATGAGGTGTAGGTCTTTGGATTTGACGTTGTTTTCGCGGCTCATAATCGTGTATCTTTATTGTGTTTGGTGGATTTTAACCATTAGGGCAGGCCGTCTGAAAGGGTAAGTAGGTTTCAGACGGCCTTTTGCTTTATTGTGCTGCCGATTGAGGAGCGGCGGCAGCTTGTTGTTGCTGCTGTTTGACTGCAGCAGCTTGTTGCTGTTGTTTGACGTTGGCTGCTTTGGCCTGTTCGTTTTGCATGAGTTTTTGCAATACCAGATCACGCGGGCCGTCCATCACGACTTTGCCATTGTCCATCACAATGATTCGGTTGACGATTTGCAGCACTTGCGGACGGTGGGTCACCAAAAGCATGGTGCGGTTGCGGCCCCATTGGGCAATGGCATTGAGCGCCATACGCTCAGTGGCTTGATCCAGGCTGGTGGTCGGCTCGTCCAGCAAGACGACTCTCGGGTTGCGCAAGGTCATGCGCGCCAGGGCGATGATTTGTTTTTGACCGCCGGATAAGCCCAAACCGTCTTCACCCAAAGGCATATCCAAACCACGCGGATGGTTGCGGATGATTTTGTCGAGGCCGAAACGGTTGAGCGCAGTCAGTAAGTCTTGGTCGGTAGAGTAGCTGCCGGTACGTGCCAAGTCCATGTTTTCACGCAATGTGCCGAGGAACAGGCGTGGCGATTGGCTCAGCAGCAGGACTTGATCGCGCAGGAAGTTGGGGTCAAGCTGGCGCATATCGACTCCGTCAAGGGTAACGTTGCCTTTTTCAGTGTCGTACAGACCGCTGGCCAGTTTGAGCATGGTGCTTTTACCGCTGCCGATGCGGCCCAAAATACCGACTTTTTCGCCCGGTTTGATGGTCAGGCGCAAATCTTCGACGGCGCTGTTGTTGTCGGCTTGATATTTGAACGATACGTTTTCAAAGGTAATACTGCCTTGAACGTTGTCTAAAGTAATGTATTTGCGTTCCGGATTGCGCTCGATAGGGCGGGTAACGATATCGTTTACGCCTTTGAGGGCAAGTTTGGCCTGTTGGAAGCGGGTCGCCAGACCGGCGATTTGTGCCAACGGCGCCAAGGCGCGGCCGGACAGAATCACGGAGGCAATCAATGCACCCATGGTGATGCGTTCCGCATGGTTGTCGGCATGAATCAGATAGGTACCGACGACGACCAAAAAGACGGTATTGAGCTGCTGCATGGCAACGGCGAAGTTGACCATGAAGTTGCTGGTGTCTTTGACTTTGATGGAAGAAGCGGAAGTTTTAGCGGTGTATTCGTCCCAACGTTGTTGCGCCCAAGATGTGGCGTTGTTGGTTTTCAGGGTTTCGATGCCTTCGATGGCTTCAACGGCAAGGCCGGAACGTTGCGAACCTTCTTTCATCGATTCGTTGATGTGGCGAGAGAGCGGGCGTTGTACGACAAAACCGACAATCACGACAATTGGAATGATGGTCAGGGGAACAAGTGCCAGTTTGCCGCCGACCATGGAAATCACGAAGATAAACAGCAACAGGAAAGGCAAGTCGACAATAGTCAACAAGCTGGCACTGGTCATGAACTCGCGCACGGCTTCAAATTCGCGCAGGTTGCTGGCGTATGAACCGGAAGAAGCAGGACGATCTGCCAGACGCAATGCCATCACGCGGCGGAACAGGGCGGAGCTGATGATCAAATCGGCTTTTTTACCGGCAATATCGGTCAAGTGACCGCGAATCATCTTGGCGGCAAATTCAAACAAAATCGCCAAGACCACGCCGATGCTCAATACCCACAAGGTTTCATAGGCCTGGTTGGGAATCACGCGGTCGTACACGTTCATCACATACAGGGAGCTGACGAGCGCAAGGAAGTTGATGATGATGGTGGCCAAAATGACTTGGTAGTAGTAGCTGCGGAAACGCCAAATGACTTTCCAAAACCATGCTTTGGGCAGATGGTATTCAGGCAACTCCGAGCGCATATCGGTCGCCATTTTGGGTTTGATAAACCAGCAGTAGCCCAAATACAGGCCGGAGAGCTGCTCATGGCTGAGTTCCTGTTCCAAACCGTCAACCTGGCGGATATGGTATTTGCGCTCTTGGCCGGAACCTTCGATTTGGGTGATGACCGCAGCCTCTTCGTTGTGCAGGATAATCATGACCGGCACGGCAAGCGAGGGGATGTCTTCCAGATTGCGTTTGGATAAGGTGTTTTCAAAGCCGTGGCTGCGCAGGACTTCGACCAGTGAGTGATAGTTGACCTTGAGCTTTTTGTCGCGCACGACTTCGGCAGACAAAGCGGTTTCGGATACGGGCGCACCCAAAAGGCGGGTCACTAAAACGATGTGTTCAATGATGGCTTTCATATTTTTTCGCGTAATGTTTTTGGTTTAACCGGCGGATATGGCTTTATTTTTGTGCCAAACCGACCCAAGCGGAGATTTTGGCCTGGGTATTTAAATAGTCGAGTGCCGCATCGCGGAAATCGTTGCGGGCGGCAACGTAATCCTGTTCGATGGAGGATAACTCGCTGTATGCGCTCAAAACGTCAGTCAGCGTACGTCGGGCGATTTTAAACTGCAATTCGTATACTTTGATGACTTCTTTTTGGGCGGCGATGTGTTGCGCCGTCAGCACGGTACGCTGTTCGCTTTCCTGCATATCGATGGCGGATGTTTGAACGCGTTCGTTCATGTCGCGCAGGATTTGTTCGGACTTGGCTTCTGCGGCAATCAATGATTTGGCATTGCGTTCCACATTGTGGCGTGCGGCAATATCCAACACATTCCATGCAACGTTTAAATAAAGCTGTTTGGTGTTGCGCGTTGCACTGCCTTCCAAATTGAGGGCAGGTAGGCGTTCGGCTTTGGAAGCGTCCAAATCGGCACGGACGCTGTCGCGCTCGGCCAATTGCGCCTGATAGGACGGATTGTTGTTGCGGTTGGGGTTGTTGAAGCGTTCGCTGATGGATTTCGCCGTGTCGTTTTTAAACGGATCTTCCAAGTCGTTGGCAGTCAGCTGGCGCGAGGTATAGCGGGACAGGCGGCTCAGTGCCAAATCCATGGTGCGGCGTTGTTGGGCAATGATGTTTGCCACTTGCAGTTGGCGCGCGCGCGCTTCAATCAGCTCGGAACGGCGGCCGGCATCATATTTGACGATGGTGTCCAAGTCTTTTAAGAGGTTGTTGTGGCGCGCCAAAGTCTGTTCGTTGAGGACCAGGGTTTCTTTTGCACGCAATGCGCTCAGATAGAGGCGGCCGATATCGCTGCCCAGCTGCTCTTGGCTTTCGGTGTATTTGTGTTGATAGTATTCTTCGCGGCTGCGGTCGCGGCGGACGGCGGCTTCAATCGCACCCCATGAGTAAATGTTCACGCTGCCGCGCACGCCGATACCGTCATTCATATCGTTGCTGTTGTACTTATTGTGTTGCGCCAGCACTTTCGTGCCAGTCAGGGTAACGACAGGATAATGGCGCGCGCGCGTGGCTTTGGTCGTGCTTTGCGCTGCTTCTTGAGTGGCTTTGGCTTCACGCACAATCGGGTCGCTGATTAAAGCGTCCCTGAGGATGTCTTGCAGGCTGTATGCAGAGGCCGTCTGAAACGGCAACAGACAGCAGGCGACGGCAATGGCCGATGACAAGAAACGGGGCTTTGTGGGGGAAGAATAAATATGCGACATGATTTTTAACCAAATGATTTATATATTATCGTTGTCAGTATCGGGTATTGCCTGAGGCATGACCGGGCGAATTTTGAACGAGAACACATACATTTACAAAGCATAAAGCATTTTTTCCAGCTTTTCACAATATTCTGATGAAAGGTCGAGATACATGCCTTAAAGTATATTATTGCAGAGCGCGACTATCGTATCTAAGGATTTTAATGTAAAAAATCTATCAAGAAGGCCGTCTGAAAGGATTTCAGACGGCCTTTTTCAACCTTAATCCTTACGTTGCAATACAGCGGCAAAGAAGCCGTCGGTTTGGTGTTCTCCGGAGTTGAGGCGCAGGTATTTTCCGGTATCCAAATCGACCTTCAGGCTTTGCAGCAGTTCGGCACAGTTAACGAGTTCAAATTCGGGATGTTCGGACAGGAAACGTTCGACTTGCAGCTCGTTTTCTTCCGGCAACACGCTGCAGGTGGCGTACACCAAACGGCCTTGTGGTTTCACCAGTTTGGAGGCGGCATCGAGGATGCTGTGTTGCTGTTCCAAAAGGTTGGCCACGGTCTCGGCGGATTGGCGGTATTTGAGGTCGGGATTGCGGCGTAAAGTACCCAAACCGGAGCAGGGCGCGTCCACCAACACACGGTCGGCTTTGCCTGCCAGTCTGGTGATACGGGTATCGTGTTCGCTGCTGATGCGTTCGGGGTGGATGTTGGTCAGTCCGGCACGGGTCATGCGCGGTTTGAGGTTGGCAAGGCGTTTTTCGGCGATGTCGAAGGCGTAGATTCTGCCTTTGTTGGCCATTTGTGCGCCGACAGCTAAGGTTTTACCGCCGGCACCGGCACAGAAATCGACAATGATTTCGCCGCGTTTTGCGCCCACCAATAAGGCAAGCAGCTGGCTGCCTTCGTCTTGGACTTCCAGCGTGCCGTCCAAAAACAGTTCGTGTTTGTTAAGCGCAATTTTATTTTGCATGCGGATGCCCCAAGGCGAATAAGGCGTGGCTTCTGCATCGGCACTTTCGGCTTGCAACAGCGGCAACACTTTATCGCGTTTGCCTTTCAAAGTATTGACGCGGATATCGAGCGGGGCAGGTTGGTTGATGCTGCGGCCGAAGGCGAGGATTTCTGCTTCGCTCCAATGCTGTTGCAGTTGTTCCACCAGCCATTGCGGCAATTCTGCGGCGGTATTCAGGCCGTCTGAAAACTCGGTTTTACGGGCTTTCAAATTACTGAGGAACTCTGTTTCTTCTTCATCAAGTAGGTCTTTGATTTGGCTGATGTTGGTGCTTCTGCCGAGAACCAGTGCGGCGAGTGCGGCTTTGCGCGGTTGCGCGTGCGGACGGCGCAGGGCGGTACTGATTTTTTGATAGTGGCGCAGCGCGGCAAAGGCGGTTTCGGCGATTTCGTGGCGGTCTTGGCGGCCGAGCTTTTTGTGTTCGCGGAAATAGGCGGAGAGGACGGCATCGGAAGGCTGTTTGAAAGTCAGCATTTCAGCCAAAACTTTGGCGGTATGGTCGAGTTGTGCGGCGTTCATAATGTAATGGGTTCTCTTAAAGTTGGTAAATAGTTTCAGACGGCCTTCATGATGCGTTCGATTTCGTGCCAAAAGCCGTCCGGCCGTAATTCCAAAACGGCAATCAAGCCTTGGTCGATACGGCGGATTTCGGTTTCGTTCAATGTTTCGGTTTCGGCAACACGCGCAGGTGCAAGATAAGCCATACGGTCGAGCAGGTGGTAGCGGGCTTCTTGGCGTTCAAACCCGTATTCCGCCCAATCTTGAATATAGACGCCGCGCCAGCCGTATGGATTAAGCGGCGGCTCAAAAGCATGGAAACCTTGTGGAAAAAATCCGATGCCGCGCACGATTGAAGTAGGAAGCGGATTCTCCGGCAGGCCTTGTGCGGCTAAGGTTGCTTTGCCTTGCGGCGTATGCAGCAGCTGGGATTGCTGCACCAGTTTGGCGGCTTTGTCCGTCAGTGTGTCTTTAGGATTGAGGCCGCGCAGGTTTTGCACTTGGTCTCCGCCGTAGTATTTACACGCCAGCTCGATATGGTAGGGCTGTTGGTTGAGGGAAACGACAAAATCCGCAGCGCCTAAAGTTTGGCCGTCTGAAAAAACGGGCAGATTGTAGGCGTGCAGTTTGGCATGCGGCGCGTTGGCAAACCAGAAAGCCAGCAGCTCTTCGGCATAAATGCCGAGACGATGTCCGAACGGGGCGCGTTGGGCGAGGTGATCCATCAGCGGCGCGGGATCAGCATCCAATGCCAAAAGATAGCGGAAACCGTGTTCCCCCAGTAGTTCGCGCACGCTCAATTCGCAACCGCTTTGCCATAAAGGCGGCGCAGTCAGTAGCGAGGCAAGGTCGCGGACGGGTTGGCTGGTGAGTTTCCACCATAATGCGTCTAGGGTGTAATTCATGCTTATCCGAATATCAGTCATGCCGTCTGAAAAGCTTGTAACGTTTTCAGACGGCCTTAAATTAGTCTTTCTTATTGATAAGGTGGCTGACGGTATTGAAAAAACCGCGCAGGATATCGATGTCTTCGGTTTGCGTATTGGCACGTCCGAACAGGCTCTGCATACGGCGCATCAGGCGCTCGCCGTTGCGGCGGTTGAAAAAGCCGATGTCGTTCATCACGCTTTCCATGTGGGCGACCATGCCTTTGATTTGCTCGTGGGTCGCGGCGTGGTCTTCCTGTTGAAGATGGGTCATGGGCGAATCGGTTTGGCTGAAGATTTCATAACACACGACCTGCACGGCTTGGGCAAGGTTGAGCGAGAAATAGTCGGGATTGCCGTTGATGGTCATCAGTCGGTTGCAGGCTTGGACTTCTTCGATGCTTAAGCCGAAAGTTTCGTTGCCGAAAACCAGCGCCACTTTCTCGCCGCGGTTGGCGGCCTGCAGTAATTCGGGCACTAAGTCGCGCGGCGTTTGCAGCGGCGCGGTGATTTCGCGGCGGCGGCTGGTCAGGGCGCAGGCGATGGTGGTGTCGGCAAGGGCTTTGTCCAAAGAGGCGGCAATGGTGGCATTTTCCAAAACGTCCGCCGCGCCGGAAGCGAGGATGAAACTTTCTTCCGGTAATTTAAACGATTGCGGATGCTCCGGATCGAACACGGGCGGATTTTCCGTCATCGGCGTTGCCATCAGATTGGGGGCGACGATGGTCAATTTGTGCAGGCCCATCGTTTTCATGGCGCGCGCGGCGGAGCCGATATTGGCAGGATGGCTGGTGCGCGTGAGGATGATGCGGATGTTGTCCAGATAAGCGGGCAGTGCGGGTTTTTCGGAAGTCATGTTTTGTTTTCTGTTTGTACGGGAATCAGGTATAATGCGCCATCTTTTTGTTTTCAGACGGCCTTTTTCCATGCCGTCTGAAATGTTCTTTAACAGCATCGGAAACGATTAACAGCCTCTTGTGTGCCATGTTCGGCGCATTAGGGCGTATTTTACCTGAATTAGAAAGAAAACCATGAATCCGTTTTTAAATACCGCTTTCAAAGCCGCCCGTAAAGCAGGGCAAATGATGATTCGCGCCGCTGGCAATCTGGGTGCCGTCAAAGTAGACAGCAAAGCATTCAACGACTTCGTTTCCGATGTTGACCGCAGCTCCGAAATGATTTTGGTGGAAGCGCTCAAAGAAGCCTATCCGCATCACAAAATCACTTGCGAAGAAGGCGGCTCCCACGGTAAAGCCACTGCCGAGTACGAATGGATTATCGACCCGCTCGACGGCACAATCAACTTCCTCCACGGCCATCCTCAATACGCTATCTCTATGGCACTCCTGCACAAAGGCGTGTTGCAAGAAGCTTTGGTATACGCACCTGAGCGCAACGACGTATACATGGCTTCCCGCGGCAAAGGCGCGTTGCTCAATGACCGCCGCATCCGCGTTTCCAACCGCATCGAATTGAACCGCTGCCTGATCGGTACCGGCTTCCCTGTTGTCGATCAAAGCATGATGGACAAGTATCTGGCGATTTTGAAAGATTTCTTGGCAAAAACCGCTGGCGGCCGTCGTGAAGGCGCGGCTTCTTTGGATTTGTGTGCCGTTGCGGCCGGCCGTTTGGACGGTTTCTTTGAGTTCAACCTCAAACCTTGGGATATTGCCGCCGGTGCATTGATTGTCCAAGAAGCAGGCGGCATCGTTACCGATATGTCTGGTGATGAAGGCTGGCTGGAAAGCGGTGACATCGTTGCGGCCAATCCTAAAGTATTGGCGCAAATGCTGAAAATTATTTCTGAACACCAATAAGCGTTTGTAGGGAACGGTCTGTATTTATCGTGGCAGGCCATGTTCTCAATAATCGGTAAAAGGCCGTCTGAAACCTGGAATCGGGTTTCAGACGGCCTTTTATTTTGTTGTTAACGGATTCGGATAAAGGCTGAAAATACAGCTTTTAAAGGAAGCGTTTTTTAATTTTGTCTGTATTTTCTATTGCTTCGCAGTTATGATGTAGATACGTTTGGCTGAAATAATGCCGCATGCAATCATAAAAATAGAAAGCAGAGGAGAATAATGAAACGAGATTTTGAAGCAGTAAAACGCATTGTCATTAAGATTGGAACCAGTTCTTTGGTGTTGCCAAACGGCAAAATCAATTTGGCAAAAATCGACCAACTGGCCTTTGTCATTTCCAGCTTGGTCAGTAAGGGCAAAGAAATTGTGCTGGTGTCTTCCGGTGCAATGGGTTTTGGGCTGAATGTCCTCAACATGGAAAAACGTCCGGCGGAAATGGCGCAGCAGCAGGCTGTTTCCAGCGTCGGCCAAGTGGCCATGATGAGCCTTTATTCGCAGATTTTTTCCCATTATCGGATGACGGTATCGCAAATCCTGCTGACGCGTGATGTGGTCGAATATCCGGAAAGTTTGGCAAACGTTACCAATGCTTTTGAATCCCTGCTTTCCATCGGTGTCATCCCCATTGTCAATGAGAACGATGCGGTCAGCGTGGACGAGATGGACCATGCGACCAAGTTTGGCGATAACGACCGTTTGTCGGCAGTTGTAGCGAAAATCGTTAAAGCCGATTTGCTGATTATGTTGTCCGATATAGACGGTTTGTTTGATAAAAATCCGGCTGTTCACGCCGATGCCAAGCTGCGCAGCCATGTGGCCGATATTACCGAAGAAATTATTGCTTCTGCCGGCGGCTCGGGCAGTAAGTTTGGTACGGGCGGCATGCTCAGTAAGATTAAGAGTGCGCAGATGATGTTTGAACATCACGGCCAGATGGTGTTGATGAATAGCGCCAATCCGCGCGATATCCTTCAGGTTTTAGATGGCGCGCCTATCGGAACGTGGTTTGCACAAGAGAAATAGGGAGGTTTGATGAACTATATCGAACAGTTGGGCAAGAATGCTCAAAAAGCCAGTAAAACGTTAATCAGCCTGGGAAGCGTGGAAAAAAACAATCTGCTGCGTCAGGTTGCGGCGGCTTTGGTTGAACAGGCTGAGATGATTTTGGCGGAAAATGCCCGCGATTTGGCCGCTGCAAAAGAAAACGGCATTTCGGACATTATGCTCGACAGGCTGCGCTTGAATCACGAACGCATCCAAGGCATTGCGGAAGGCGTTGGGCAGGTCGCCGATTTGCAGGACCCGATTGGGCAGGTTGTCCGCGGCTATACCAATTTGGACGGTTTGAAGATTGTTCAAAAACGCGTGCCTTTGGGTGTGGTTGCCATGATTTTTGAGAGCCGCCCGAATGTTTCGGTCGATGCGTTTTCCCTGGCCTTTAAAACCGGCAATGCCATTATTTTGCGCGGCGGTCGCGATGCCATCCATTCCAATACCGCATTGATTGCCGTCATCAGGCAGGCTTTGGTAAAGGCGGGAATGGATGCCGATGTGGTTCAGCTGGTTGAAGATACCAGTCATGCCGCTGCCGAGGAATTGATGCAGGCAGTTGATTATATTGATGTACTGATTCCGCGCGGCGGCGCGCGCTTGATTCAGACGGTTAAAGAGAAATCGAAAGTTCCCGTCATTGAAACCGGAGTCGGTAATTGCCATATTTATGTGGACGACAGTGCCGATTTGGAGATGGCGGTCGATATCGTCGTGAACGCCAAAACGCAGCGTCCGAGCGTGTGCAATGCCGCTGAATCTTTGGTTGTTCACGAAAAGATAGCAGAAGCGTTTTTGCCCAAACTGGAAGAAGCCGTTGCCAAAGTGCATCCGGTTGAATTTAGAGCCGATCAGGAAGCATTGCGTATGTTTAAAAATGCTGTTTTGGCAACAGAGGAAGATTACAGTACCGAGTTTCTTGACTATATTATGTCGGTCAAGACAGTGAAATCGGTGGAAGAAGCCGTCGATTGGATTAACGACTACACGACGCATCACTCGGAAGCGATTGTGACCCAAAGCATTGCCCATGCCGAATTTTTCCAAGAAAGCATTGATGCGGCGGCGGTTTATGTCAATGCGTCCACTCGGTTTACCGACGGCTTTGTTTTCGGATTGGGGGCGGAAATCGGTATTTCCACCCAAAAAATGCACGCCCGCGGTCCGATGGGTTTGGAAGCGCTGACTTCGACCAAGTTCTACATCAACGGCAACGGTCAGATCCGACGTTGATAAACGCCCCTCAACTTCATCAATTTGCGTATAATGGCGGGAAATTTGATTTTCCCCGAACAACCGATTTAGTAAAAAGGAACACACCATGTCCTCTATCCACGATCAAATCAAAGAAGTCGTTACCACACACCGCGTCGTATTGTTCATGAAAGGCACGAAGCAATTCCCGCAATGCGGCTTCTCTTCGCGTGCCGTACAAATCCTGAATGCGGCAGGTTGCACCGACTATGTAACCGTCAACGTATTGGAAAACGATGCCGTACGCCAAGGCATTAAAGAATACAGCGACTGGCCGACTATTCCTCAACTGTACGTCAACGGCGAATTTGTCGGCGGTTCTGACATTTTGATGGAAATGTACGAAGCCGGCGAACTGCAAGAATTGCTGAAAGCTTAATTATCCACAATATTCCGTAATGTAAAATTGTTGACAAAGGCCGTCTGAAACCCTGATTCAGACGGCCTTTCGCACGAAACATACCCTTTCCGCCATTCGTGAAAAAAAGTATAATTCACTCCGTCAACGAAACTCGGAAATACAGAAAATGAACGTTACCGTCATCAATCATCCCCTCGTCCGCCACAAACTGACTTTGATGCGCGAGGCAGAATGCAGCACC
Organism: Neisseria sp. HMSC069H12; assembly: GCF_001812735.1. NCBI lineage: Bacteria > Pseudomonadati > Pseudomonadota > Betaproteobacteria > Neisseriales > Neisseriaceae > Neisseria > Neisseria sp. HMSC069H12. The sequence continues at coordinate 116,450 of NZ_KV810302.1, read as the reverse complement.
TACAAATTCCGCACACTCACTACCGAGCTGGCGCGCCTGATGGCATACGAAGCCAGCCGCGACTTTGAAACCGAAAAATACATCATCGACGGTTGGTGTGGCTCTATCGAAGGCGACCGTATTAAAGGCAAAACCTTGACCGTTGTCCCTATTTTGCGTGCCGGTTTGGGTATGCTCGACGGCGTACTCGACCTGATTCCTACCGCTAAAATCAGCGTTGTCGGCTTGCAGCGCGATGAAGAAACGCTGAAACCGGTTTCTTACTTTGAAAAATTCGTTGACAGCATGGCCGAGCGTCCTGCACTGATTATCGACCCGATGTTGGCGACCGGCGGCTCTATGGTTGCGACCATCGACTTGCTGAAAGCTAAAGGTTGCAGCAATATCAAAGCATTGGTATTGGTTGCCGCTCCGGAAGGCGTGAAAGCCGTCAATGACGCGCATCCTGATGTAACCATCTACACTGCTGCGCTCGACAGCCACTTGAACGAACACGGCTACATCATCCCAGGCTTGGGCGATGCCGGCGATAAGATTTTCGGTACACGTTAATTGAAATGTTTAAGGCCGTCTGAAAAGTGTCAAACATCAACTTTCAGACGGCCTTGTTATATGGTTTGCTTTAAAACCCACATCAGAAAGGACAATCATGAGCTTCCAAGATAATCTGGCCACCATGCCTGCCATCGACCATTTGAGCGGCTTGGATATTCTCGATAAAGAGGGCAATGTGGTTCATCACATTCCCAATGCGCCCGGCAAACAAGGCTCGCTCAAGCTTTACCATGCTTTGGCGCAAGAGTTTGACGGCAAGCTGGACGCAGCGGCGGCAGAACGCGGCCTGGCATGGTTTGCCGAGCATGTTGCCGATGCCGAAGCCAATCCTGGCAAACATCCGAATATTGATTTGCTGTTTAAAGTGAAAGCTGAAAATATCAGCCTGACTTTGAAACCATTGGCTGCTTAATGAATACAAAAAAAGGCCGTCTGAAAACAATTTCCAGACGGCCTTTTTATATGCTTAAAGCCTTAAGCGATAGAGGCTTCAACGAATGCAGTCAGTTGACCTTTAGCCAATGCGCCAACTTTGGTTGCAACGTTTTCACCGTTTTTGAACACCATCAGGGTAGGGATGCCGCGAACGCCGAATTTGGCAGGAGTGGCTTCATTGTCGTCGATGTTGATTTTAACGACTTTCAGACGGCCTTGGAATTCGGAGGCGATGTCGTCCAAGATTGGGGCAATCATTTTGCAAGGGCCGCACCATGGTGCCCAGAAGTCCAGCAATACAGGTACGTCGGATTTCAAAACGTCTTGTTCGAAGCTGGCATCGCTGGCGTGGATAATCAATTCGCTGCTCATGTTATTTCCTTTCAAATCGGGATTAATAAAGATGTTGTTCAGAATAGTGGCAGACAGGGAAAATTTCAAGTGCCGCCACCCGGCAATAGTTTTTTTGAAATGCGTCTATCGTAATCCTTAAAGATTCAGACGGCCTCTTGAACCATGTGGCCGGAGTGGGCAATCAAATGGCACGTATAGTCGCTGCTTGGATTGGCAAACACATTTTCGCATTCGCCTTCTTCAACGATTTTGCCGTCTTTCAACACCATCACGCGGTGGGAAATGGCGCGGATAACCGCGAGGTCGTGGCTGATGATGATGAAGGCGAGGCCGTATTCTTTTTGCAGGCCGCTGAGCAATTCAAGGATTTGTTGTTGCCATTGGACATCAAGCGCGCTGGTTGGTTCGTCCAATACGAGGATTTTCGGGCGGACAATGATGGCGCGGGCGATGGCGAGGCGTTGGCGCTGGCCGCCGGAGAATGCGTGCGGATAGCGTTCGAGTGCATCTTCGGGCAGGCCGACTTGTTTCAGGACTTCTTCGACGCGGCGGCGCATTTCTTCGCGCGGCATTTCAGGTTCGTGTACGCGTAAGGCTTCGGAAACGGTATCGAAGACGTTCATACGCGGATTGAATGCGCCGAACGGGTCTTGGAACACCATTTGGATTTCGCGTCTCAATTCGCGTTTCCATGGCTCGCCGTTGACAATCAGGCTGCCTTCGGAATCGATAAGGTGCATAACGGCTTTTGCCAGCGTGGTTTTGCCGCAGCCACTTTCGCCGATGATGCCCAATGTTTCCCCTGATTTGAGATCGAAAGAAACGGGGTTGAGAATGGTTTTGTCGCGTTTTTTAAACCAGCCGTCTGATTCTTTGATGGAAAAGGCGATTTGTTCGACCTTAAGGACGGTGGCAGGGTTTTCAGGCAAAGGAGCCACGCGTCGCGTTGTGCCGGCGTTGAGCAGCATTTTGGTGTATTCGTGCTGCGGATTGGCGAAGACTTCGTTTGCTTTGCCGGTTTCGAGGATACGGCCGTTACGCATAACGGCGACATCGTCGGCAAAACGGCGCACAAGGTTCAAGTCGTGCGTAATGTAGAGCATGGTCATGCCGTGTTCTTCCTGCAGGCGTGAGAGCAGGTCGAGGATTTGGGCTTGGACGGCAACGTCCAAAGCGGTGGTCGGTTCGTCGGCAATAAGGAGCTTGGGCTGGGCTGATACGGCCATGGCAATCATGGCGCGTTGGCGTTGGCCG